>JAFCZD010000528.1 GCA_019314525.1 Deltaproteobacteria bacterium | reverse complement strand
GTTGCCGTTTTCAACGCCAGGTGGCGAGGTCAACACGAAGGGCGTGGATATTCCCCGGAATCAACCTGTTTGGCTGCATGGGCGCCAACGTTGAGAAACACGACACTCCTCAAAGGAGGGAATCTTGATGTGTTCGCGACACACGTTTCTTATCGGGCTTTTGTCGTTATCCATCATTGGCTGCGACGAGAGCACCGGCCCTGAGATTTTTGGGGCTGAAGACGCCACCGTTGACCAGCGACCGGCAAGTGGCGATCAAAGCCAGAGTGGCGATCTGGCCCTGGCGTTTGACCAGGCAACGCCCACACCTGACCAGGGGCCCCCCACGCTGGATTATGGCATTGTCCCTGCGCTAGACAACGGCACCACACCCACGCCCGACCAAGGGCAAGCGGATGATATTGGCGGTAGCACAGGCCCCGCCGTGCCCCCCACAGGCAATAACCCCGACGCCCTAGGGTCTGGCGCATCCAAGACGATCACTATCGATGGCGTTAACACCGAGGGTGAGTGGGGCGCTGATACCCTCTTGATTCGCGACCCAGCCGCTGATGACGCCCGCTTCCTCGGGGGCGCCTGGAGCGCTCATGAAGCGCCCTGGGATTACGCTCAGCTGCACGCCGCATGGGATGAGACCTACCTCTACATCGGCATCCAATACGTCAACGTCACCGATGTGCTCGACCCCAGCAACCTCGGCAGCTCCGAGGGCTCACAGATCGACGGTATGGACCTGATCCAATTCGTCGCTTTCGACACCGACACCCGCGATGGTTACAGCACTGGCGGTGATATGTGGGGCAAGGACAAGGCGTTTGGTGGCGGCAGCAAACCCGACTACCAGCTCTACATTCACAGCAACTTCTCTCAAGAGGGCACCTACCTCTCGAAATACAACCCTGCCACCCGCAAGCTCGAGCAGTTCACCGATGGGCACGCGACGACAGAGTTAACGGGCGAGGCCGGGGAGTTCTACGTCGGGGAAACCCTGCCAGGTGTCAACCCCGACGCAGACAACAACAGGCCAGGCGATTATGGGTCTAGCCGTGTGGATTACATCGCCGATGGGCGCAATGGCCTCAAGCACAGCACACAATACGACACCTTCTTCGAGCTGAAGATTCCGCTGACGCTCCTTGGTTTGACCAAGGACTCCTTGAAGAATAGCGCCATCGGCATCTTCGCAGGCAACGGTGATCTCAGCTCGGTAGACTCGATCCCCAACGATCCCGCCACGTCCGATACGCCAGAGGTGAGCGATTCAAACTCGCCCGAGGAGTGGGCGGATAGCGACACCTTCAGCGTGCCTTTCGTGTTGGTGGGCAAGAGGTAGTCGCATCAACGCCGCAGCGCCGCTCGATCAATCTTTCCCGTAGCGGTGCGTGGCAAGCGTGCTTCGAGCCTGATGCTTCCAGGCAGCATATAGCTTGGCAGTTCATCCCGGAGCGCGTTGCGTAGCGCACGCAGATCCACGGTTTCACCCTCAGCCTCGAGGATGAGCACGATCTCCAAATTATGACCCTCTTCAGCTTCGCGTGCGAAGGCCACAGCCTGGGTGGCGGCACAGCAGCGCAAAGCCGCCTCTTCGATCTCTGTGGGGCTGACACGGTGGCCGGCGGCCTTGATCAGCTCGTCACGGCGAGAGACAAAATAGAGGAAGCCCTCCTCGTCGCGCCTGACCACATCTCCAGAGTAGACCACCATGCCTTGGTGAGCTGGGCGCGGGTCGGGTCGAAAGACCCGTGACGTCGCTTCATCATCATCGAGGTAGCCGCGCGCCACCAGCTCGCCAGCGTGTATCAGCTCGCCCTCTTCCCCTGGCCCGACCTCCTGGCCCTTATCGTCGATCACCAGCACTTCCACGCCTGGGATCGCTTTTCCAATGGAGGTGGGCCGCTGGGGAAGCTCCAAAGGTGGGAGGTAGGTTGAACGGAAAGCTTCCGTGAGGCCGTACATTAAATAGATTTCGGCGGCAGGAAAGTAACGTCGCATGGCCTTGAGCACAGGTGAAGGGATCGTGCCCCCCGTGTTGGTCACATAGCGCAAGGCGGGGAAGTTCGGTGGGTCATCTTGCGACTGGCTCACGGCGAAGCGACCTTGAAACATCGCGAGCCAGATCGGGCGCAGGCCAGCGAAGCCTGTGATGGCTTCTTCGCGCAAGAGCGGTACGAGGTCCCGCGCCAAGAAATAGTCGTGGAGCACGAGGCTGGCCCCAGCGTGCACAGCGGAGGTCAGCTGGTTGAGCCCATAGTCGAAGGCGAACGAGAGCACACCAAGGAGTCGATCTTCGGCACGTAGGTTGAGGTAGCCGCCCACGATCTCGGCGCCGCGCACCAGGTTGCGCTGGGGGATAAGCACGCCCTTGGCGAGGCCGGTAGAGCCCGAGGTATAGATGATCGTTCCGAGATCATCCCCATGGAGGGTCGTGGCGAGGCTGGGCAACTCGGGCTCGAAGCTTGATCGGATGGCGCACCAGCAGAGCGTGCCAGCTTCATCCACTGCTATGGGACGGCACGGTGGGAGCAGGCTGTCCAAGAGCAGGGAGTGTCCTTTGAACCCCAGGACGCGTCCGTGAAACGAGGGCTGAACGAGCAGAAAGCGTGCCCCACAATGCGAGAGGATATGCTGCAGCTGGCGTGGCTTGTGTTGGGGGGAGAGCACGACAAAAGATCCGCCCGCCAAAGAGCTAGCGAAGATCGCCACCGCCTGTTCGCGGCGACGCTCCATCAAGATCGCGACGGGCTCGCCGCGATCGAGGCCACAATCGAGGAGCCACTTCGCCAGGCGGCAGGCCTCCTCCAGCAGCTCTGAGTAGGAGAGGTCACCTGCCTCGTCGCGTAGGGCCAAGGCGTCCGGGTTGGTGTGGGCGCTGCGAATGAGAAGCTGGTGTAGAAGCTCGGAATCCATGGTGTGGGATTGTGACGCGCGGAGCGCGCGGGAGCAATACACTCGCCAGCGCTTTTGGGACGCGCTTATTCTGTCTATTTCCACGTATCTACTTGGTATTTTAGGTTTTGCCGGACTTCGGCTCATATGGTATGGGATCGGCAGCGCTCTTGTGCACCACGGGCGGCAGACCTTCGGGCTGCCAGCCAAAGGGAGGAAGAGATGTCCATCGATTTGCGAGCCATCGAGGCACGGATCCGTGAAGGGATTGTGACCACGACGGGCTATGAGGGTCCGCTGGCTTCCGACCAATCCCTGCGTTTGGCGGCAGTCTTTGACTCGTATAATGTGATCGAACTCGTGGTCTACCTCGAGCAAGTCTTTGGTGTTCGTATCGAGAGCGACGACATGGTGGAGAGCACCTTTGAGTCCATCAATAGCCTCATGAGCTTCATCGCGAGCAAGCAGCGCGCGGAGGCCGCCGCCGCCTAGACCTGCTCGGCGGAAATGATGAACCGTCCAGAACCCACCTCTGCATTCGTGAGGGCGGGTTTCTGACCGGTTCCTTGACATTTCTCTGCCGTCATCTCTCGTTTCTTTTGGTTCGCGACTTACGCCGCGAACATCTAGTGTTCTATCCCAGCAATCTTTGGCAAATCTCGAAGGTCCGCTCAGCGCTTCCTGGCGAGCGTTAGCCCGTCCGCGACGGGAAGCATTGAGATCTCGACGCGTGTGTCTTTGCTCAAGGCGTGGTTGAAGGCGCGAATCGCGATGGTGTCCTCGTCTTGTTTGCTCTCATCGATGACATCACCACCCCACAGCGTATTGTCGATGAGCACCACACCATTGGTCCTTAAGAGTGTGAGGGCACTTTCGTAGTAGCGCTGGTAGCTTGGCTTGTCGGCGTCGATGAAGATCAAGTCAAAAGAGTGGGGCCGCTCGTTGATGAGCAGGTCGAGAGTCTCGGCGGCTGGCGCGAGGCGTAGGTCTATGCGAGGGGCAACACCTGCTTTCTTCCAATATTTCTCAGCGATAGTTGTCCACTCTTCGTTGATATCACAACAGATCAACTCGCCATCATCCGGCAAGGCCAGCGCCATGGAGAGCGCGCTGTAGCCCGTGAAGGTGCCAACCTCGATCACATGCTTGGCGTCCACGAGCTTGATGAGTAGCGCCATGAACTGCCCCTGCTCTGGGGCGATCTGCATGTTGCGCTCTTCGAGCGTTGCTGTCTCCTCACGCAACTCGCACTGGAGTGGGGTTTCGTGCAGAGAGACGTCGAGCAGATAGCGATGGAGCGCAGAGGTGAGCTGGATCGATTCGTTGGACATGCACGCTTCTAGCACGCATGCGTGAGGGTGCACGAAGAGGCAGGACTAG
>JAFCZD010000119.1 GCA_019314525.1 Deltaproteobacteria bacterium | reverse complement strand
GTCGAGTTCCTTTTCTTTGATCGCCTTGGTGACATTCCAATAGGGGCCAACCACCAGATGCTCGATGCGTGCATCGAACTCTGGCGTGGCGAAGGCGAGGACCTTCTGCTCTGTCTCCTCGTCACACTTTGTGCCACGGCTGCGCCCCACCACCACCGCCTCGCGAAAGAGCCGCCGCGCGCCCTTGCGCAGCTCAAGATGGAAGGACGGAATATTCACCAAGACGTAGGTGGTCGAGGCTTGCGTCTTGCTGCGCCGCCAACGCCGCAGCTCGCGCACCAGGGCCGCGATCTTCTCCTTTAGTGGTCGGCGCAGAGCTCGCCAGAACTGGCGGTCGAGCCCCCTGCCGAAGACTTGATGAGCCTCCTTGAAAGCCGCTACCGATACGAACAGTGGCTCGTCCGCTTGTGAGTCCAAGGGCCCCTGATAGTAGCCTTCAGCGGTCAAGCGTTGCTTCAATGCCAAGATACGACGATGGCGCCTTCCCTGGCGCAACCGCCGCGTGCGTGCCACCTGCGACCATGGGCCCTGAAGAGCAAACTGCCGATAGCGGGTGAGCGCCGTCAGGAGACGACGGTATTGCGGGTGCTGTGGCTCCAGAGCGCGCAGCTGCCGCGCGATGCTCCGATCAGCCTTCGCTCCTGCGTGCAAACCTGTGACGAACCTTCGCAGGCGCTGCCTGAGATACGCTGGCACATCGGGGATGGGGCTGATGAGCTGTGAAGCCGCCCCCCCTGAGGTAGGCTGTGAAGTGACCGTCTTCGCCCAACGCAAGGCATCGAGACGTGCACGTTCAAAGGGCTCAGCGCAGGCAGCCAAGGCGTCAGCGAGACGCAGTTCGAGGCGCATGCGCGCTTCAAGCACGCGTTCTTGAGCCACCCGCGCCGACTCATAAGCTCGTTGGGCCTTTTCAATGCGTTCCTGATAAGTAGCGCTGCGTGTGGGCAAGGTCGGATCGTCGAAAGCGTGACCCTTCAGGCTGGCAAGGGCCGCAGATACTTCGCCAAGCACGTCTCCCTTGCGCTCGAGGAGCGGAAAACTCGAGAGTCTCCTGTAGGTGGTGCAGAGCACATGCGGATGGCCATAGGCAGCGGCAGGTGGAGAAGCGCAGGCCATGGCACCAAGGGCTGGTGATGGCGCACGCTTCCCGAAGGAGCCCAGGTGCAGCTTTGAGCCTTTCTTGGGGGGGGTGAGCTGGGAGCTTGCTTGCGATGCTTGAGGGGGCCTGCAGCCAAAACAAGAGACTCCAAGCGAGAGCAACAAGAGGAGCGCTGGGGAGTATCGGCCAGATAGCATCTACACGATCATAACCCGAGATCGGCGATGACGCCTCTTGTGCTCTTCTAACAGCAGGCCTGGGGGCTGAACCCCCAGCCGCTCTCTCAGAGTCACACAGGTCATTGCCCATAAACACCCATGACTCTAAGCACCTATCCTGCGGCGCGCTTCTTGCTTCATTAGGACCTCGCCCTAGAGCGAGTTCGGGTGAACCTCGAGGGTGAAGTGCGAAATAGCATGAGTAGTCGACAGAAGTACCCCACCAGAGCAAGCGCAGCAGTCATGCTGCTGCTGTCTTGTACGGTCTCCACCACCAGCCATGCCACCCAGGTGGGGAGTATCTTCTCCGGACCAGCCTCCGCCGACGCGCTCGTTTCCTATTACAACCCAGCCGGAATGACCTTGCTCTCGAAGACCCATGGCGTCGTTTTTGGCGCCGCATCCTTTCTCCGGCTGCAATACCAACGCAGCTCGCCGAGCCTCCTCGACGGCTCGATTTATCCCCAGGCAGAGGTCTTCGTGACCAAGCCAGCTCCGGCCTTGGGCTTCGTCACCGATGCCGGATCAAAGCGCTGGCGCCTGGGTCTCTCTGTCTCCTTGCCGCTTCTCGAGGGTGGAAGTTGGGCAGAGACCTATGAAGGTCGGCCAGCCTCCACACGTTACTTCGCGTTGCAAGCGCGCCTAGGGAAGTTCCTCATATCACCTGCGGTGGCCTATAAGATCACGCCCTGGCTCTCTGTGGGCGCTGGCCTCGACGTCATCGGCGTGCTCCTCAGCCATGAGGCCTTCATCGACTTCGGTGCTCGCACAAACCAACTGCTCTGCAAGACCAGCGGCTATGACCAATGTCAGCTCGACTCGCCCTTTCGCCGTGAAGACCCACACTACCAGGGGCTGACTACCATCGACGGCATAGGCTTTTCTGTCGGCGTCAACGCAGGAATCCTGCTCACTCCTCGTGACGATCTACGCTTCGGTTTTGGCATCCACAGCGGTGGACCGGTGACAATCCCCGCGGACATCGAGGTGCACGTGCCGGCGTCCATCGCCAGCTACATGGCGACTCACCTGGCCAGCATCGAACTGCCAGAACTCAAAGCCAAGGGTGATGTGGCGCTGAGGATGCCCCTGATCTTCACCGCCGGTGTTTGGTGGCGCGTACGACCCCGGCTCCAGCTCGCCGCAGACCTGCACTTCATGCGGACCTCTGACACCCAGGTGATGGTGGGCAACATCACCGAGACCAGCTCGGCGTTGATCGGTGACCAGGTGCTAATCAAGGGCCGCGGTGACGCCATGCTCTTTGGGCTACGCGGCAGTTATCTGATCGGAGAGAAGCTGCGCGTCGCGCTGCGCGTCGAGTATGACGTGAACACGCGCCCCGAGCGCTTCGTCAGCCCCATCAGCATCGACTTTCACCGCATCTCGCTGCACGCTGGGCTCACCTGGGCGATCACCAAACACATTGGGCTCACGCTGGAGGTCGCCCACTACCTGATGTTCTCGCACGACGTTCGCATGAGCACCTTCGCGCCCAACGCTCTGCCCACCACGGCAGCAGAAGAGGGCCTCGACAAACCCTCCCCCACAGGAACCTACTCAGCGCAGGCCGACCGTGTGGGCTTGGGGCTCAGCTTTCGCTTCTAAGTGAGACATAATCTCCACATGGGCAAGGCGGCTCAATCCCTCGACAGCCGCTCGGCGAGACGATCCACCACCTCCTGCAACGCAGCCGCAGTACAGGCCCCCTTTGAAGAGGCCGCAGCCTGGGTGGTCTCACTCTTCAACTCGTAGATCTTCGCCGTGAGCGTGCAGCTCTCCCCAAGCTTGAGCAGGCGAATGTTGACCACCGCTTGGGCAGCGAGGGACTTGCCCAACTCGATCTGGCAGGAGCTATCGTAACAAACGCGGTAGCTCTTTTTGCGCTCGCCCACCAAACGCTTGCGCAGTTGCTCCCGAGGAATGACCCGGTAGCTCCGTTGCTCAGCCAGCCTTGTCGCCAGATAGTCGGCCAACTTGTCGCTCTCTGCCTTCGGCAACACGCTTTCACGATCCTCCAAATCAAAGACGGCGAGGATTGTGCGCTGGGTGGGGCCTTGCTTTTTCGTAGATGGAGCCGGGTAAAGAGGCCGTTCGCGCCGACCAGCCAACACCACGAAGCTGACGTAGCCCTGCATCTGCGTCAACGCCACGATGGTGCGGCTCCCTAACCGGCAGACAGCCTCGCGCAGAGCCTCGCGTTCTTCGCCCGAAAGGCTCATGGCGTCATTATTGGTGCGCAGTAGAAGAGTCCCCGCCGACTGATAGTCGAGCATCGCCTGTTGACCATCCATATTGGCGATCTTGAGCTGGCAATCAGCTGACAAAGGCGGCAAGCGCTTGCCGCTGCGCATCACCCGCAGTGCGGGGTTGCTCACGCAACCACCGGCTAGACAAAGAAAGACAAGAACGAGAAGAAACTTTGGCATGGACATTTGGGCCTACCCTACGCCTGCAACAAGCTTCTGTTGCACCAAGCGCTCGATACCACCCACCACCACCAGCTCCTGCGCCACGCGACTTGGCGACGTGAAGCGATAGATGGTGTCATTGAGGCATAACTCTCCTGCCGCAAAATCGACGGAGATCATCTCCTCATCGATGATCGTCTTCTGCTCTCTATCCCCATAGCGCTCTTGCAGCGCGGCGCAGAGCTCGGGCAGCTCGAGGCAGAGGAATCCGTTGTTGAAGGCGTTGCGTAGATAGGTCTGCGAAAAGCTCGCAGCGATCACCAGGGGCACGCCCTTGGCCTGCAAGGCCGTCACGGCCTGTTCCCGACTCGAGCCTGTGCCGAAGTTCTTACCAGAGACGATCACATCCCCCTCACACACGCGCTCGGCAAAAGAAGGATCGTAGTTTTCCATCACCACCGCGGCCATTTGCTCGCGCGTCATGTCCTCACGGTAGGTGTAGTCTTTTCCGTAAATACCATCGGTGTTGAGGTTATCCGCTGGCAGATAAACCAACCGCCCCTCGAGCTGCGTGGGGAAGCCCTCCAAGATCTCCGTGGCTTCTTGAGTCTCGGCCCTTGCTGCGTCGAAGACCTCGTAGCAACGCTCCAAGGCGTCTGTGCTGAACGCTGGGCCCGCAATCACCCCCGCCACCGCTGACGCTGCCACCACCTCAGGGGAGGCGAGGTAGCAAGCCGCCTCGGCGGAGCCCATGCGCCCCTTGAAGTTACGGTTCGTGGCTGAGATACCCACCTCGCCAGCCTCGAGCAACCCCTGGCCAAGGCCAATACAAGGGCCGCAACTCGGCGGAAGAAAGGTGGCCCCCGCCTCCTCAAAAATCTTCCAGCTTCCCTCCTCGCGTGCACGCGCCTCGATCTCACCACTGGCCGCGGCCACATAGAGCGTCACGCCCTCGGCCACGTGCTTGCCCTTGAGCACATGGGCAGCGGCCTGTAAATCCTCGCTGCGTGAGTTCACGCAAGAGAGCAGGTACGCCTTGTGCACCTTTACCTGCCTGCTGGCCATCTCTGCCAGAGACGTCACCTTCTGCACCACATCAGGCCCAGCCAACTGAGGCGTGACCCCAGAGAGGTCGAGCTCGATGCGCGCTGCATAATGCGCGCCCGCGTCAGGGCGGGGTGGGTCCTGTCGCCAAGCCGCGAGCTGCTCCTCACGCACACGTGTCACGCCAGCGGCGCGCCGCCCCTCGAAAAACGCCAGGGTCACCTCGTCTACCGGGAACCAACCCACGAGGGCACCCCACTCCGTCGTCATATTGGCGATGGAGAGTCGCGCGTCCATGGAGAGAGACGCCACGCCCTCTCCGCTAAACTCCACAGCCGCGTTGAGAGCCTCCCCTTGGTTGTAGAGGCCGCAGAGGGTGAGGATCACATCTTTTCCGCTCACACCGGGCCGTAGCCGGCCTGTGAGCACCACTTGAACGGTGTGGGGGATCACCCACCAGAATTCACCCGTAGCCCAGATCGCTGCAGCGTCCGTGCGCACCACAGGGGTGCCCAAGGCGCCAAGAGCGCCATACATATTCGAGTGTGAATCGCTGGCCACGCACACCGTTCCGGGCAGGACGTGGCCGTCTTCCACCATCCTCTGATGGCCGATGCCCGAGCCCGCCGGATAGAACGCCGACCCCTGGGCTTTAGCGAAGGCCTCGATACGAGCGTATTTGGCGAGGTTGGCCTCAGAGCGATTCTGGATGTCGTGGTCCAACGTGAAGACCACCTGCTCCGCGTTGGCGAGCTTGCTAGCGCCAATGGCTTCGAATTTGTTGAGCACCGCGGCGCTGTTGTCATGGGTCATCACGCGGTGGGGTTGAAGGGAGACGAAATCTCCCGCTTTCAGCTCGCGTTGTGGAGCCGCCTCTTTCGCCCCACTGAGGGATGCCTGTGCGATCTTCTCGACGATGGTCTGTGCCATGAGCGCCGCCCTCCTCTGGCTAAAACGTTAGGTTCTTGAAAGGAAGGAAGCTCATGAAGTCCGCGTGGTGGACAATGGTGGCCTCCACGCTGCGCTTGACGAGATCACCCTCCCCTGCGTGAGCGGCGATGATATGGCAAACAGCATCGGGGATGCCGCACTCCATGGCCAAGGCGACCCCCGTGAAGGGGTGACGCAAGGCTTTGCCTCGTTTGCTCTGCACGACCTCGCCGTCGACCTTCTCGTATTCGAGTAGTTTGCCTACATCGGCGAGGATCGCGCCCGCAAGCACGGTGTCCATGTCCATGGGCAGCGCCTTGCCAAGGAATCTCTGCATCGCGAGGGCAGAGTCCCTGGCGATATGCACCACACAGCGTTTGTGCTCCATGAAGGTCGAGGGGCAGTTGGGCACAAGGAGCGTAAAGGGGATCTCCTCGAGGTCTTTGGGCTCGAGGGGGCTACGCTCAAAGGCGAGCAGCCACACCGCGGTGACGTTCTCGCGAAGCGTTTCATCTTCGATCCACGCTATCTCTGGCCAAATACGAGCTAACTCGGTACGCACGGGACACCTCCAAGAAGAGCGACGTCTTTTTTGGACCCAACCGGTCGTTGAGGCCAAACGTTAGCGAGGCGGCTCGCAAAAGTCGACACACAGAATCACGCTTCTCGAAGGCTCTGGGGATGTTTTTTTGGGGGGGGTGTGAAGGCACCGCGGCGCCAGGACGTCACAAGAATTAGTCGAGGATCTCGTCGAGGAGGTCGAGTGTTTCGTCCATCTCACCATCACGCAGCTGACGCATCAAGGTCTTGTGCTGTTCCCGTGCATCCTTACGCAGCTCACCGACGTTCTCATTCTCAGTCCGCTGGCTGCTCACCAAGGTCTGGCCGAATATCAGCTCTGTTACGGCATGAGGGTCTTCGCCATAGAAGACCTTGGTCATCAGGTTGAAGGTCTCGTCACGGTGCCGCAGGCGATGTTGGTACACATCTCCTGTAGCGGCTTGCAGGGGCGCTCGCAGCTGGGCAGGGATCCTATGCTCACCGCTGATGATCTGCGCCAGAGCGTGCACACGATGCTCTTCATCAGCGCCGACGACGCCGAACTCCCGCTCTGGGGGCAACTCGAGGGTCCCTAGAAAACCAATGATCTTTTCGTCAAGTTGACCGTTCTTCAACCGACGCAACATCTCCTTGTGCTGAAGCTGCGCTCGCGCCTCCATCTCAGGCGAGTTGGGAAGAAGCTCCTCGCTCAAGTCCTGTCGGCAGCAGTCGATGAGCACTCCCTCCCAGAAAATCTCACTGACGATCGTCGTATAGAAGCTGGTCTCCAGAGAATAGACACGGGTCTTGTGGAGCAGCTTGTGTCGATAACGACGAACGCGCTCACGCTCGGTCTTTGGCCTCAAGCTGCCGAGATATTGTACGATTTTTTCATCCAGCGCCCCGCGCACGAGCTCGCGAATCACCGCTTTGTGCTGGATCTTCATCATCGTCCGCACCCCATCCACATGCTCTGGATCAGCCACGAGATCTGCGTAGTCGCTACGCTTGGTGGCGAGGATCGTCCCGCTGCAGAAAAGGTGTGTGATCACATGAGGGGCATTGACGCCGGAGTCTTCGGTCTGCACGTGGTACTCACGGCCCGAATACTTGAGATTATGGTTGTAACCCATCAGCGGCGAGCGCTGCTGAATCGTACCATCCATCATAGATACTCTTTCGCTCAAGCTCACAGCACAAAGAGTCATAGTATCTAGCTTACAGTATTTCGAGTTAGATAACTTTGACCTTTGTGTGAAGATCATTTCAAATTATGGGTTAGATGGCAACTTAGGATTTCCGCCTATTAAACCCATAGATTTAAAGCAATGGCGGCAGGGGAGATGGAGTCACCCATGTGTCGGAGAGCCTCATCGACCGCGGAGATCTCGTTGGACCAGGGCTCGCCCTGGCGGCCCGAGGGCGCTTGCGCCGAAAACAGCGCCTGCCCCAACGGGAAGGTTTGCTCACGACAAGCGCCCGGTTGTGTGGACCCGGTCTGTGGGCCTGTGGATCCTGATGGCTGCTTCCCCATTTAGAAGGAAACATCCAGGAGATGAACACTCAGCTTGTGGGGATCGCGACCACGCTCTGCCCCAAGTCGAGGTGGAAGGTGCCAAAGTAGCCTGAGGCCACGTAGAGGTCGTCCCCAGCGAACTCCAGGTGGGTGGACCAACCCAGGGTGCGCAGGAATTTCTCACCCACCATGCGCGTGGGATCATCCATGTTCACCACCAACACGCCATCGCCGGGTAGGTTCACAAAGAGCCTGCCCTTATGCGTGCCCATGAGGTTCACCTGATACGTCCCTGTGGGTGCGCTGTAGGTCTCCTTCAGCTGATGACCCGAGAGATCAAAGACCATCAAATGGTCGGATTGGTCGGTCCAGTCGAGCTCGTTTTCTTGTAGGTAGAACCAATCACGTCGCGCGTTGATCACCAAGCGCTCGCCACTGAGCACGAGGTCACGCAACTGGAAACTCGAAAAGACGCGGCTATCCAGGAGCATCGCCGCTGGCTGCCCCAGCACCTGCGTCGAACGCAGCAGGTTCAGACGAAAGTTGGAGCGGGTGGTTTCACGCCCATCAAAGGTCAGCGATTCGTAGAAGTTGTCTTGGGTCAACAGCAGCTTGTCCCCATGGCTATCGGCGAAAGCGCGAATCAACTTGCCAGGCACGTTGATGGCCACCCCTGGAGTGAGCGAGCCAGGCGCCGCGGTATACTGCTGCGCGTAATATCTGTAGCGGTAGACCTCCTGCCCATCGGCGCTCGTCCTCTTGGAAAGCAGCGTCCGGTAGTTGAGATAAAAGGCGCTCTTGTCGGTATTGTCGGGCACCACTCCGAGGAAATGCCAGTTGCTTGAAGCCGTGAGCCCGTAGTCACGTAGCGCCGGCTGCCAGTTCTTGCTCAAGTCGAGGAACTGCAGCTTCCGCGTCGACTGATGGGTCTGATAGTCGTAGTCGTAAGTGAGGAAGACAACCCCATCTTTGACCACTGTCCAATTGTTCTGGCTGCCAAACCAATAGCCACCCCAGAACATCGCCTCACCACAATAGAACGAGTAATAGGGGGCGAGACGGCCAACAACCCTCAGCTCACCGGCGCGCTTGGGCTGAAGCGGGTTCGACAGATCGTAGATCAGCACGTGGGTCTCATAGCGCTCGCTGGCATCGTTGGCGTCGTAGTTGTAGATGCTGCGAAACATCACCAAGTTATTGCCCTGACGAATCACCTGGTGCACGCCTCCCACGGCGAAGCTGGAGAGAACAGCCTGGCCCTCGAGATCGCCACCAGCGCGCTTGATGCGGAACTCCGACTTCTCCTGCTGATCCGAGCCGTAGGAGTAGTAGCTGCGCGGGCCAACATGCTCCACCATGTAATCACCAAAGCGGTAGAGCGCCTGAATATAGGGTGCCACCTCAACGATGGATTGTTGCACAGGATTGTTGAGGTCTTCCACGTCGAAGACCGATAGGTGTGTATCGGAGAGGTTGATCACCATCCTCCGTTGGGTGGTCTGATGCGTGGTCACAATGGAGCGCCGCACCTGCCCGTGAGGGTGAATCAACGTGCCGAAGTTCTGCAACACCTCCTGCTGCGTGGCATCCTTAGTGTCGTCGTATTTGCTGAGATCCCAGGTCATCATGCCCACAGCGGTCTCACGCTCATACCACCACCAACCCCAATCGCTCTCCGTGCTCTTTTTGTAGTAATACACCGGCACGGTGATGACATTGGTGCGCCCATCGGAGTGCATGCCGATCATCTTATGGGCTTGGTCGAGGTTCCAGTTGAGGGCCGAGCTAACCCAGGCGGCGTCCTTGACAGCAACGCACTGCCGCTGCACGAGGCGAATCTTGTCCAGGTCGCGCACGTCGATGATGCTCACGGCGACGTTGGTGGACCACCCTGTATCGCGGTCTGTGAAACCATCGCAAACGTCGCTGTTGTCACGTCCGATACCAAGCAGGAATTTATCATCACCGATGAGGCGGAAGACGTTCATATCACCCGAGAGCCCATCGATCTCGGAGCGAATCTGAAGGTTCTCGGGGTCGGCAAAGCTGATGGCATAGAGCGGATCGATGTTGCGTGCGGTGATGGCATAAGCCACGCGACGCTCGCGATCAAAAGTCGAGCCACGCACGGTCTCGTTCTCCTTGCCAAACGCCAGGCGTGAGACCCGCTTGGGGTTTTCACCGTCGGAGACGTCCCAGCTCTCAATGGCGTTCTGAATGAAGCTCTCGCCCTCACAATCGAGGCGACTCCACTCCCGCCGCGCGAAGATACCAATGTAGGTGCCCTTCTTCGTGACGTCATCGAAGAAGTAGGTCTGTTTGAATTGGTCGGTGAGAGAGCCATAGGTCTCGAAGCGCGTATGCACGCGGATGGCGCCCTTGGGATCGCTGATGTCGACGATGGAGACGATGGCCTGCTGCAAGCTGGTGTAGTTGCTGCACCGATAATCCGAGCCGGGCACATAGCCATATTTGCGCCAGTTCTCCACCACCATCAGCGAATTGGAGGTGGCCGATATCGCCACCTGCTGAAAGTAGCGCCGGGTGGTGGCTCCGGTAATAGGGTCTTCTGTCTCGTAGCTGCCACCCTTGAAGATTTGCAGCTGGTCGACGAGCTGCGGCGCCTTGGGGTCGGCGACGTTGAAGGAGTAGACCCAAGCCTGCTCCTCGTCGTCTTGGGATTGATTGTAGGACCAACCCCAATAGTAGTGCTGCGGCACATAGGAGACGACGTAGATCGTGTCCTCGATCTTACGTGAGACGCCCTCCCGCAGCTGCCCAATGATGTCGACCTTCTTGAGCACCTTGGGGTTTTTAAGGTCAGAGATATCGATGGCGATCAATTGCGAGACGTTGTGGCGCTTGAACTCGAGCTTGTCTTTGGCCTGGGTTAGGTAGAGCGCATCACGGAGGAGGGCATAAACGGTGGTACCGCTGACGAACATCTCGATGGGGTAGCCGTAAATCGGCAGACGAGAGATCACCGAGGGCTTCTTGGGATCCTTGAGATCATAGATGATGAAGCCACGGTAGGTGTTGAGATAGAAGAGCCGGTCGTTGTCGACGCGATAGATATCCGCCTCTTCCACCTCGCCCTCACGGCCTTGTGGGGCTTCGTTGGGATCTGCTGTGGGGGCGGCGACAGCGCCGTCCTCGAGCATCCCAGGCTCGCCATAGTTGCGCTGATCGTTGGCGCTGGGCTCCTCATTGACAAAGTCGGTTTGCCCGGCAAAGAGTTCACCGCTTGGTTGCCCACCATCGCAGCCCCAAAGCCACAACGCCGCCACGCCCAGCCCTAACCAACGCATCTTCCCGCTCATGACTCGGCTCCTCTCGCTTTGGTGATCACCCTCGAGGCGCAAAAGAGAGCAAGCCGCGTGCCAGAGAACCATGTGCTGAACGCATGTAAGCTTGCAACGTTAGGGGGCAAATAGCGGATGCTCCCATGGAAAGCCGGATCTCACCGCACCGTCAACCTCGAATTTCTGAGGTGCGAGGGTGCCCCCTTTTCCGATAGGATGCGCCCATGCCACGCATGAAAACCATCGATCCCAACGCATTCCTCGTCGAGACCTTCGAATTGGGCAAGCACGTCTACAAGAGCGGCTTTCGACCCAAGCACGCCATCTCCATCTGGCGCGGGGGCACACCCGTAGGCCTCGGCGTGGACGCCTACTTCCGCAGCCGCGGCTATATGATCAACCACACCACCATCGCCACGGGCTCCTACACAGGCATCGGCGAACAAGGCACGGTGATGGTGCGCAACCTCGAGCATCTGGTCCAGGTCGTCTGCCCCGAAGACGATCTATTGATCATCGACGACGTCTACGAGACAGGGAACACCATCGCCAAGGTGGTAGAGTTGCTGCGTGAAATGGCGCGCGAAAACTGCCCACGGGATATCCGCGTCGCCTGCGTTCACCACAAACCAGGTCGCGCGCGACACCACGACCTCCCGCTCTTTGCCCTAGAGACGGTGGACGACGAGGTGTGGATCGACTACCCCCACGAGCTGGCAGATCTCGTGAATGACGATGACGATGACGACAACGCCATCAAAGCCAAGGACGAAGAGATCTGGCGCATCTTACGCAGCGATCCTGTCGCCCCCAGCAAAATGCCAGCCTCGGAGCATGGCTACCACTACCTGTCTGCGCGAGAGCTGCACCTCGACTGCATCCGCCTCGGGGTCGCCATCGCCCATGACAAAAGCTGGCACCCCGATGTGTTGATCGCGCTCTGGCCAGGTGGTGTGCTCGCGGGGCTGCCTGTGCACGAGGTTTACAAATATGCACTGAAAAAGAGCGGCAGCGACCGAGCCGCGCCCGATCATATCAGCCTCAACACCTCCACCACGCGCTCGAGCTTTCGCAGTAGCATCGTCGGCCTCAACTACCTCGAACAGCGCATCAATCGTGAAGACAATATCTTGATCATCGACACCACCTTCCGCGCTGGGCGGCTGGTGAACGATGTGGTGATCCGCCTCAAAGAGGTCTTGCGGCGTAACCTCGAGACCGAAAACATCCGCGTGGCGAGCGTCTATTACAACCCAGAAGACCGCTCCACCTGGACTGTGCGGCCCGATATCAGACAACCTCACTACTTCCTCAAAGAGGTGCACGATGAAGTGATCTACCCCTCCAGCGTGCACAAGCTTCCCGACGCACGCCAAGACCTACGCAAACTCGACCCCGCCCTCCACAAGGTTCTCTTTTCGGACTGAAGGCAACAGCAACGGCTCCGCTGTCGCGAAATTGTCCCGTCATTCCCG
>JAFCZD010000118.1 GCA_019314525.1 Deltaproteobacteria bacterium | reverse complement strand
CAGGGGCGCTTTGAGCGCCCGCCAGCAGAATGCAGTATGCGCATTTTTGGGTTCAGGGCCAGCCAAGCCTCAACGCGTTGCCAGGTGAGCGTCGATGACCTTGGGGAAGTCGATGTCGGCGGCCCAGATTTCGGAGGCGACGATCACACCATCTTGGCCGATCACATAGCCTGCGTAGGGCGCTGGGCCGTAGGTGCACCAGATAGGGTTGTTGGTGGCCCCAGGCGTGAGATCGTCCACCAGCATCAGGTGGTTTTCTGGGATGTCGAACTTGCTAATCGTCTGCGCCGCCAGGCCTGCACGATCGTTGTAGGTGTGGGGCATCGGTGCGTTGGCCGTGGTGCTCAGTTTTCCGGTGTAGGGGCTCACGGTGCTGGAGCCGGGATGAGCCTCAACAACATAGACGTGAACGATGTGTACCAAGTCGGCGTAGGTGGACGAAGGATCGAAGGTGGACTTCAAGGTGTTGAGCGGGATGAGTTGTCGGGAAACTCCCGACGTATAAGGGCTTCAGGTGAACGATCCTGTCACCAGCACCACAGGTTTGGTCGCCAAGAGCCCCGTGAGGGTGGTGGTCTTTCCGCTCACGTCAGCGAGCTCGAAATCAATAGCTCGGCTCCCTGCTGGAAGCACCGCTTTAACCGAGGCGCTGTTGGTGGGTGAAAACTCCTCAGCTGGCCAATGATAACAGTTGGTGATGAGCTGACTGGCGGGCAGGGGGAGCGTCCCAGAGCCAGCATCGAAGGTGAGTGCGCTATCAGCGCCACCATCGGCCGAGGCGTTGCCGCAGTTGTCGTCGACTCCAGCTGCAGCGAAGTGGCAATTGACACACGCGGTGTTCACTTGATGAATCTCGTGTGGGTTGCCGTGACAGCTCATGCAGTCGAGCGTAGCCACATGCACCTGTTGATCCTGTTGTGCGTTGGGATCGCAGGCACCGTTGCCGCCATGACAGGTCGCGCAGACGCCCAAACGGGTCTCGGTATGCTCGGGCAGGGGAATCTCGTGGCAAATGCTGCAGTCTGCCCGCTTGTAGCCCATATGATCGGCGGTGAGCAGAGGAGCCCCGGCGGGGGTGCCATCAACCTTGGAGTCAAATCCTACGAAGACTGCGTCGGAGGGTCTGCTATCTAAGAGGCTCAGAGCGCCGTCGGCGGCGTGCCGCGCTGCGGGGCCCTCACTGCACCCCGCGCTCAGAAAACACGA
This sequence comes from Deltaproteobacteria bacterium, assembly GCA_019314525.1. GTDB lineage: Bacteria > Myxococcota_A > Polyangia > JAFCZD01. The sequence goes on along the minus strand of JAFCZD010000118.1, from coordinate 11,361 downwards.
CAAATATGCGAGCGGGACGAAGAAAAAGCGCTTCACGGCATCACCTCCTCAGCTGCGTAGAATTCGCCGATAGCCTTACCAGCGGCCTCTGACCCTGCGCGGGTGAAGTGGCCCTTGGCGTCACCATACTCATTGCAATCGCCCACCTCAGGAGACATGCCCGCCACAATGTCGGCGGCGTCACCCACCACCTCGGCGATGGCGTGGTCGACATGGGCGTGCTGCCACGAAGCACGCACCTCACTGCCATCGATCAAACATGTTTGGTGGTTGGGTCCACCCACCACGGGCTGCAAGACGATACGCGTGGCAGTGGGGATCTTGCTGCGAATCGTCCCAATGGCAGCGCGAATCCCAGCGGCCCAGGCCGCCTCGTCATCTCCATAAGGTCCGCTGATGGAGAGCAGCACCCTATCGGGTGCATCCGCCCGCTGGTCACAGGGCGAGACCAAGGCGTTGGACCAACCGAGGTAGGTTGGGTCCTGCCACAGATCGACCCCTGCCCCACCATTCCAGAGCAGCTGCCAGCGCGTAGCGTCAACGTAGCTCTCGAAGTTGCCATCGGCATACCATTGGCGGACCTGGCTATAGCCGATCACCTGGGTGCAACGAAAGCGGGCAGGGGTGGTATCACCTGCGCCGGCGTCCATGAACACGCTGAGCTCGTCGGGCGGCTGGATATCGGCAGAGTGGGGTTCCCCGTCGCTCGAGGGCAACGCTGAATCTAGCACAACCAAAGCGCTATCGACTGGTTGAACTGACGCATCCTTAAGCTGCAATGCGCCATCTCCTTCTGCACACCCACCGATCACCCAAGTGACGCAAAGGGCCAGCACCCAGCCAGCCGAGCAGCGTTGGTGTGTCTCCAAACTCATGCCGCGAAACATCAGACCTCCTCTTTGTTTGTCAATCGACACAGGTTCATGAATCGACACAGGTCAAAGCAAGGAACGTTCCAAGGCATAGCGCCCAGATTCACACAGCTTTGTGGCACGAGGTGGGCCTCCTACCCCCACCAGCAGAGCACACAGGTCCCACCCCATCCGGCCAGCGGAAACAGCCAGCATCACAAAGGAAAACAAGGATTATCTGGGTGGTCCCATGAGTCCCATGAGCCCTAAATATCGAGGTGCACCCTCACACCAGGGTCGCCCGGCGAAGAGGCCACAAACCCCACAGTGACACCACCAGCGATGATGGCGGCGGTGATCGTCCACACCCACCAGCGTGTATACCAGGCACGACGCGTCGCAGGAGTGGGCACGCCTGAGGGTGTTTTCTGGGGCAGCGAGGTGGCAAGAGGCTGAGAGCTGAGCCTGGAGCCAAGTACAAGCCCATGGCCGAGGGCGCGCTTCACCACCGCCACGACCTGCGCCTCCAGGTCTTTTCTGTCCACCCTCTGCTCTAGGCGGAGGACGACCTGCCCTTTGGATGCATCAAAGACGAAAATCTGCACCTGCACCTCTGCGGCGCGATGACCCAGAGCAACCCAGAGCAACGTCTCCAGCGTGGTCAAGCGCGCCACCGCCCGAAGCTCCGCCACCTCTGGTTCTTTGAACCCCCGCGGCTGCTTCTTCTTCACGGTAGCGAGCAGCCTCCGAGCCCGGGGCGCGAAGCGATCAGGGTCGGGCGTGAAAGCGGGATCGATGGTCAGCGCTTCAAGCAGCGCACGACCCGCCAGCTCCGGGGTGGCTGGCTCCAGCAAGAGCGCCAAAGCCAACGCGACCTCAGCGCGCAGAACGAGCCGCGGAGAATGAAAACGACCTGCTGTAAGCCCAAGGCGCTCCAAGGCTGCTCTCGCAGCAAGCACGGCCGCGGCGCGATCCATCTTGAGAAAGGAGGCCTCGGAGCGCGCCGCTCGCGTCTCGGCGAAGGCTACCGCGGCTTTCACTTCTTTTTGTTCGAGGAGCAGCTCCTGCAGCTCGTGAGGCTCCAAGAAACGTGCAGGCTTCGCGTCTGCCATCACTGCAGAGCGGAACGCACGAAGCAGGCTCGACGTTGGTGCCGCGCCTTGAACCGGCAAGAGCCCAACACCGCCCCCTCGAGCTTGGGCGCCGCCGCCAGGCCCTGCGAAAAACAGGCCGACCCCCAGAAGCAGTGATGTCAGCTTGCGTGCGATAGGCCCATCTTATCATAGGTTCAGTGGCTCGTTCTGCGCACAAAGGTGAAATCTGGCGTCACTTCGCTATGATCACCGCGCATGGATGAGCAGCAAACACGCAGGGGCAACGCTGGCCTCGAGGTGCAAAAACCGAGAGACCTCATCGGTTGCTCCTTCGCGGATTATGAGGTGGACGCCGTGCTTGGCAGCGGTGGAATGGCCACTGTCTACAGCGCCCACCAGCATAGCGTCGCCGGAGCGACGAAGCGGGTGGCCCTCAAGCTGATCCATCCCCATCTCGTGACCAGCCAAGATTTCTTGCGCATGTTCAAAGATGAGATGCGGGTCGCGATGGCCCTCTCTCACCGCAATATCGTGCAAACCTTCAACGTTGGACAGCGCGATGAGAGCTATTTTATCGCCATGGAGCGGGTGGTTGGCTGCAGCTTGGGTGAGCTCATGCGTCACCAACAAGCTTCTTTGCCCTTGGACCTCGCGCTATTTGTCGCCATGGAGGTCTGCTCTGGGCTAGAGCATGCCCACACCCTGCGCTCGCGACGCGCTGACCAACCCACCGCCGTGGTGCACCGTGACATCAGCCCCAGCAATATCCTCACCTCCACCGATGGCGACGTTAAGATCGTGGACTTCAGTGTCGCCAAGGCCTCGGGGCAGTTGGGCCTCTCGAGAGCGGGCGAGATCAAAGGCAAAGCAGGCTATGTGGCCCCCGAGCAGGTCTTCGGCCAAGCCGACGCCAGGAGCGACCTCTTCTCTCTCGGCGCGGTGCTCTTCGAGCTGCTTGGCGGTGGCCCCTTGCGCGGCGACATCAGCTGGAACGCCATCTTGGCCGCTGCCAACAGTCACCAGGTCCCCCCCATGCGTCCGCTCACCGAGCTACCAGCAACGCTGCCTCCCGGTGTGGTGAGCTTACTTGGACGTTGCCTCTCCACAGACCCTAGCCAACGTCCTCCCAGCGCTCGCGCGTTGCGTGAAGCCCTGGGTGAAGAGCTCTTCACGCTCCAGGGGCGCTATGGGCAGAAGGATTACCATCAGGCCCTCGGAGAGCTGGTGAAAGGAGCGACGCCAAGAGCCCGGACCCTGCCCCCTGACGGGCAAGCCCACCGACTCGCCGCCGCGCTCCTGGTGGAGGCCGATCGCCTCTCGGGCGAAGAGACACCGCTCACGGTGGGCGGCAAACCCACAAGCCTCCAACGCCCCCGCAAAGAGGGGTCTGCGGCGAGGCGAGGCGCGCTGGTAGCCCTCATCATGGTTCTGGCTGCTGTCACGCTCAGCGTGGTCTTCCTGCCTCGGACTCTGCGGCAGAGCACGGTGCAAAGGGTCGACGCGGTGCAAAGGGTCGACACGGTGCAAAGGGTCGACACGGTGCAAAGGGTCAACGCGGTCGACGATGCGGGTTCAAGCCCGCCTCCACCTCAGCGCACCACAAAGCGCCCTCGAACGATCTACGGAACGCTCGATGTGAACTCTCTGCCCTGGTCCAAGGTCTACATCGATGGTCGCTATCGAGGGAACACTCCCATGCAGGGGCTGCGGCTCTCTTCAGGGAGCCATCGCCTACGCCTCGTCAACCCTGAGCAGAAGCTCTCGCTGAAAACACGCCTGCGCGTCGTACCCCACCGCCGAACAAAGCGCTTCTATCGCCTCAAACGTTGAGGGTCTACTCGCGGTCCAGGCCATGTCTACTCGCGGTCCAGGCCATGCTTGTGGAGCAGCTTGCGCACCATGCGCCGGTCGATGCCGGCGACGGCCGCCAGCTTGGAGATGTTTCGCCCGTGCTCCTCCAACAAGCGCCGCAAATAGAGCTGCTCGAAGTCGTTGAGCAGCAGCTCTTTGGCCAGCTTGTAGTCGCGGGAGAGATACCCGGGTGGGATGGAACGCGCCAGCCAATGCGCCTGCTCCGCGGCGTCGCTCGCGAGCTCCGCCTTGGCAACGAAGCATGCAAGCGAGCAGGCCTCCGAGGACGCCTCCGAAGGGACCTCCTCTGGAAGCTCGAAGCCATCACTGAGGAGCATCGCGCGCTCCACCACGTTACGCAGCTCCCGTACGTTGCCGCTCCAACGCCGCGCCGTCAGGGCCTCCAGCACGTCAGGCCGTAAGACCGCATCAGGATCTGGACAGCCAGCCTCCCAGAGGAAGTGGCGAATCAGCAGGCGAATGTCTTCCCGCCGCTCGCGCAACGCCGGAAGACGCACTCGCACCACGGCCAACCGGTAGAAGAGATCCGCGCGAAACGTGCCCTTTTCTACCTCTTCTTCTAGCTCACGGTTGGTGGCGGCAATCACCCGCACGTCGACCCGTCGCTCAACGCTGCTGCCCACGCGACGAATGGTCTTCTTCTCCAACACGCGCAGGAGACGTGACTGCAACCCAAGAGGCAATTCGCCGATCTCATCGAGGAAGAGCGTGCCCTTATGGGCCCGCTGAAAGAGACCATCCCGCTCTGTGACCGCTCCGGTGAACGCGCCCCGCTCGTGCCCAAAGAGCTCAGCCTCGATCAGCTGTGAGGGCAGAGCCCCACAATCGACGACACAGAGCGCGTGATGACAACGAGGAGAGCTGCGATGCACTTGCTCGGCGACGAGCTCCTTGCCGGTCCCCGTCTCACCCTCGATTAGCACGGTGACGTCCGTAGGCGCCACCGCCTCCAACACGCCATAAACACGCTGCATGGAGGGTGCCTGGCCCACCATCTCCCCAAAGCTGCCCTGCGCCTTGATCACCTGCGAATGCGTACCCGCAGGCTCCACGCGCAGCGTGCTCTCACCAACACGAATCTCAGCCCCGCTGCCAAGCATGACCTCCTTGACGCGAGCCCCACGATAGAAGGTTCCGTTGGTGCTGCCGAGATCCTGCACGCAAAAGCCAGCGTCCTGCACCTGAATCTCTAGGTGAGCACGAGAGACCTTGTCATCCGAAAGCCGCAAATCCGCCGCATCCGCGGTACCAACGCGCGCACGCTCCCGACGCAAGCTGCACGAAGCCCCCTCATCTGGCCCACGAACCACCCTCAGGATCGCCTGCTGCTGCACGAGGGTTGGACGACCGCCTCGATAAACAATCCGTGTGCCCTGTGCGTCTTTTTCCGCCGACGTCATCCATCCCCCTCCCGAGGTCTTCCTGGGCTTTTTGCGGTAGACTATACGCGATGTTGACTCGCCTGCTCACCTTCTCGCTGCTTGTTCTCTCACCCCTGCTCCCCGGCTGTGGCCAGGAGGGCGCAGACCTTTTCCTCGAACTCGACCGCAGCAAGTGCAGGACCCGCTGTGAACTTACGCGTTTTGACTTTGAGCTGCAGCAAGGAGATCCGCCGGCCGGAGCCTGTGCCAGCCACCGCACCACACAGCTCGCGTCAGATCTCGAGATCAACCTCAAGGGGCTCGAGATCGGAGAGCACGTCACCGCGGTGGTGGTAGCTTTCTGTCCCGTGGGCAGCCCCGCCGAAGTCGAGAGCGCCGAGTGCTGCATCCCCCTGGCGCGATGCCTCAGAGCGGGCACCACCAACGATCCAGACTGCATCAAGGCAAGGAGCGCCTGCCCGGCTAAGACCCATGAAAGCGACCCTTGGGCAAACCTGGCAGCAGCAGAGGCCTATTTCCAAAGTTGGTGCACGCTGCGCGAAAATTGCGCCCAGTGTTCAGCGATCAGCACCTTCACGCTGAAGGACGGTGAGCGAGTCAACCTGGCGCTACAGCCCACATCTTTCTGCGCCAGCCCCACGCCGTCGCCCCCCTGTCTTTAGGTGGCCGCGATCACCTGCTCGAGTACCTCAGCCAACGCCTTGAAGCGATAAGGCTTCGCCACCATGCCTGTGAAACCGTATTCACGATAATTGGCCAAGATCGGGTCGTTGGAGTAGCCGCTCGAGACGATGGCGCGGACGTTGGGGTCGAGGGTGCGCAAAGAGGTAAGCGTCTCTCTTCCCCCAAGCCCGCCGGGGATGGTGAGATCGAGGATCACCGCCAGATAGGGGCGCCCTGCCCCCATGGCCTCACGGTAGGCGTCGATGGCCTCCTGGCCATCTTTGGTCAGCTCGACCTCATAGCCAAGGAGCTCGAGCATGCCCTCGGCCACGGCACGAATCCCTGCGTCATCATCCATGAAGAGCACCCGCCCTGCTCCACCTGCGAGTTGGGGGTCTCCTCCTTGCTCAATGGACACCTCCCCTTCCGTCGCGGGCAAGAGAAGCTCGAAGGTCGTGCCCCCTCCACCGCAGGAGGTCGCTGTGATGGTTCCATGATGATTGCTCACGATGGCATAGCAGGTCGCGAGGCCCAGCCCGCTGCCCCCTTGCTTCGTTGTGAAATAGGGATCGAAAATCTTCGGCAGGAGCTCCTCGGGGATCCCACTCCCTGCGTCCTTGACCCGTAGACGCACATAGCGACCAGGCTCGAGCAGCGACGCATCGGACTCGATATCATCCATGGAGTCTGTGCCCGCCGAGATGAGCATATTCTCGGCATGGACATGCACGACTCCGCCCCTGGGCATGGCCTGGCTTGCGTTAATGAGCAGGTTGTGAATCACCTGGCTTATCTGCCCAGCGTCGATCTCTGTCGACCAGAGATTATCCGTGACCCTAAGCTCGCAGCGTATGCTGGAGCCGCGTAGGGCGAAGCTGCTCCATTGCTCCAGCAGGGGCCCAAGGGAATGAGGCTCCTTCACCGGCTGACCACCCCGCGCGAAGGTCAACAGCTGCTTGGTCAGCGCGCTAGCTCGCTCACATGCCTGCGCCGCCTGTGCCAGCATCTGACCCGTGTCACTCGTGGGGGCCACACCCAAACGAGCCAGCTCCACGTTTCCAAGGAGCGCCGTGAGGATATTGTTGAAGTCATGGGCGATCCCCCCAGCCAGCAGCCCCACGGATTGTAAACGGTCGGAGCGCTGACGCTGCTCCTCAAGCTCTTTACGGTGCGTCACATCCTGAAAGATGAACACCAGCTCGCCTGGATGGGGCTTCACCGCATGGATGTCGAGGTGCAAACCTAGGTCGTCGAGGGCGGTTTCGAAACGTACCGACTCACCTGTCTCCACCACCGTGGCGATGCGCGCCAACCACGCCTCGTCCACCGAGGGGAGCAGCTCGCGAATGGTGTGCCCCACCACGTCCCCGCGCGACAACCCCGTGATACGCTCGAAGGCGGGGTTCGTTTCGATAGCCCGGTAGTCGAGAGGCCGTCCGTCGGCACCAAAGATCACCTCTTGAATGAGCACCCCATCGAGCATCTTCTCCAAGAGCAAGCGGTAATCGTGTTCTGACCTGCGCTGCGCAGACGCCAGGGCATGCTCCATGGCCTTGCGCTCAGTGATGTCACGGGTGTACTCCGAAAAGCTCACCACCTTGTCGCCCTGAAAGACGGGGTTGTAGGAGATCTCGAAGCAGCGCTCTTTCCCCTGCCACTCGTAGCAGTATTCAGCCTTGAATTTCTCCCCTGAGAGCACTCGCCCGTGGAGCCCGTCCCAATAGGCCCGCTCGGCAGGGGGGAGCAGAGTGTGAGGTTGGAAGCCCGGCCTCATATCCACGCCAAGCAGCTGCTTCATCTTGCGTGCGTAGTTTCTGTTGTAGACGACGGGGCGCGCCTTCTCGTCGGCGAAGAGGATGAAGTCGTCGGTGGTCTCGATGAGCGCTTCGAGATCAGCCTGGATCTTCTTCGCCTTGTCCGCTGCTCGCTCGAGCTCGACATTGCGAGCCCGCAAACGATTCAGTTCTTGGCGCGAGTCCCCGATCTCAGCCATCGTCCCCTCCAGCCATGAAGTTACACTACTTTCGGGCCCTCGATCCGCTTTTCTAGCGTAAGCGAGTCAAAGCAGCGCGCTCATCGCGCTGCGCGTCTCCTCCAAGGTCACATGCTCATCAGGGGTTTGGCGCAAAAACGCCTCGATGGCGCCTATCTTGGCGATGGCGCGGTCCGTGGTGGCATCTGAGCCCTGCTGATAGGCCCCGAGCACGATCAAGTCACGCTGGCGCTCGTAGGTCGCGAGGAGGCCGCGCAACTCCATCGCTTCCTTCTGCTGCTCTGGAGAAACGATCTGCGTCATCACGCGAGAGATGGACTGCAACACATCAATGGCCGGAAAGTGGCCGCGCTGCCCCAGCTCACGCGAGAGCACAATATGACCATCAAGGATGCCTCGCACCTCGTCGGCCACAGGCTCTTCCATATCGCCCCCTTCCACGAGCACCGTATACAGAGCGGTGATAGACCCCGCCTCGGAGTTACCTGTGCGCTCGAGCAAACGCGGCAAAGCTGCGAAGACGCTAGGAGGGTAGCCGCGACGCGCTGGTGCTTCACCCGAAGCCAGGCCCACCTCCCGCAACGCCCGCGCGTAGCGGGTGACGGAGTCCATCAAGAGCAGCACGCGGCGCCCCGCGTCGCGAAAATACTCGGCTACCGCTGTGGCGACCTGGGCCGACTTGAGCCGCACCAAAGGCGGCGCGTCACTCGTGGCGCAGACGACCACCGAGCGTGAGAGGCCCTCTCCCAAGGCGTCCTCCATGAACTCGCGCACCTCACGCCCACGCTCTCCCACCAGGCACACAACACAGACATCCACGTCAGCGTGGCGAGCGATCTGGCCCAGGAGGGTCGACTTGCCCACACCCGAGCCGGAAAAGAGCCCCACCCGCTGTCCTTCCCCTACCGTCAGCAACCCGTCGATAGCGCGTACACCAAGCTCCAGAGGCCGCGTGATGCGCGGGCGACTGAGAGGATCGGGCGCAGGGCGACGCAACGCCCAGCGCTCCACATGCTCCAAAGGGCCTCCACCATCCATGGGCTGGCCGAGCCCATCGATCACCCGCCCCAGAAGAGACTCGCCACAGAGGATTGAACTCTTCAACCCACCGCTCTCCACCAAGCTGTCAGGGCCAATCCCGATGGCTTCTCCCAGAGGCATCAAGATCGCCTCCTCACCCGCGAAACCAACGACCTCGGCGCCCATGGGCCCCTCGGTGCGACGTAGAACCTGTACGTGGTCTCCCACGCGCACCCCAGGGACGATGGCACGCATCACCAAACCCGTGAGTGCCGTCACGCGACCGCGCATCCTGACTGTGGAAGCACCTTGGAGACGCGCGAGCGCGTCCTCGAGCCCACCGTCGCTCATGGCTTCGCTCCTTCATCCAAGAGCACCTCGGCCAACGCCGCCAGCTGCGTCTCGAGGCGACCATCGATCTCACCGCTCTCACTCTCGAGCACACAGCCCCCCTGACTGATATCCGCGTCGGCGACAAACTCCAAGAGCTGCCCCTCGGTCTTGGTGAGACGTGTGTGCGCGCTCTCCAAAATCGAGAGTTCCTCAGGGTGAACACGTATGCGTAGGCGCCGCGCTTGACCTGCCACCGCGATCACCCCCGCCACCACACCCTCGATAGCCTCGGGCCGGAGGGTGAGCTCGCTATCCAGGATCTTCCGCGCGGCCGCCAAGGCCAGGTTCTGCAGGCCCCCGCGAGCCTCAGCGACGACACGATGGGCCTCACGGCGCGCGTGGATCACCAGGGCGACGGCCTCTTTTTCGCCTTCGGCGATCTTGGCAGCGCGCAGGGCGTTGGCGTCCTCCTCCGCCTCTCGCAAGATCTGCGCGGCGACCTCTCGTGCCTGCGCCAGCCCAACCTCGCTGTCGAGAGCTGAGCGCTGCTGTCCCACACGAACGACACGGGTACCTTCAGGAGGCGCTCGCCGCGCAGAACCATGGCTCCCCTTCTGCGCAGCTTTTATCACCTTCGCTCGACTCAAAATCTCTCCTCCAATGCCTTCGTGAGGGCCAATGGCCAGCGCTTGTCGGGATCTAGAGCATCCGCCACCTCTGCGATCCAGACGCCGACCTTCTGTGGCAAGCGCCAAAGCAGACGGCACTGGGCGCCCAAGGGCGACAAGACGCTGTGGGCCATCACGCCCCCCATGGCCCACGGCCAAAGCTTCGATTCGAGACCAGCGAGGTCATGCCGCAGCGCCGCCGCTGGCGCGGAAATATCGGTAGAGAGGCGCTCCAAGGGCACCACAAAGGACGGCGCCTCGACCAAGAGCCAATCCTCGAGGTGAGCGTCGCTGAGGGCTGGACCATCGAGCCTCTCAAAAACAGAGAGGATGTCCTGAGCAAGCTGAAGGCGTGCAGCCACAGGCAACGCGCAGGGCCCAGCAACCACCCCCAGCTGGCGTGCGAGCGCAGGCGGCAAGGCGTCCACCACCAAAGCTGCCACCACCGGATGAACTCCCTCCAGCGCTTGCTCGAGCCAGCTTGGGTGAATCAGCCCGATACGCTCTGGCCCAGGGAGAAGCAGCTGACCTGCCAGCTCACGCGTACGTGTGAGCCGCGCAGCACGGTCGAGGCCCACCCACGCTTCCAACTCACGCTGGCAACGCTCCTTGGCGGCTCCTTCCAACTGCTCGAGGGCCTGCGGTGCCTCCTCCTCCGCCAGGATCGCGCCAAGAAGCACACCCGCTGTGCGACGGTCGAGGGGGAAATTCAACCCTCAGCCTGACTCAGCTTGGCGGCCATGGCCTGCCCCACGCTGCGAGGCACGAAGCCCGACACGTCGCCACCAAAACGCGCGACCTCTTTGACCAGGCTCGAGCTGACGTAGAAGTTCTTCTGCGCAGTCATCAAAAAGATCGTGTCGAGCTCGCCGGCCAGGCTGCGATTCATTAGGGCCAGCTGAAACTCATATTCAAAATCCGCTACGGCCCGCAAGCCACGCACGATAGCGCGAGCACCCCGCTCACGAGCGTAGTCGATCAAGAGCCCCGTGAAGGCACAAACCTCGACCCCCTCATCATCCTCGAAGACCTCCTTCAGCAAGGCGACCCGTTCGTCCGATGAAAAGAGCGCGTTTTTGCCGATGTTCTCAGCCACGGCCACGATGACCCTGTCGAAGAGGCCACAAGCCCGCGTGAGGATATCAACGTGCCCGTTGGTCACAGGATCGAAAGAGCCGGGATAGATGGCGAGTCGTTGCTCCATGAATCTCCTCTTTCATTCGAACTCGTCAGCGAAAGCATAGAGCGCAAGCGCCGTGTCACCGTAACAGCGCTGCTTGATCACTTCCAGCGTCGTGCTGACGCCGTCTTGACCGATGCCACAACCAATGCACCCAGGAGCCTCATTGCGGGACGCGTGCTCCACCACCACCAACGCCTCCTCGGCGAGCAGGCCCAGCTCCAGCAAACGCGACACCGTGGGCCAGGGCTCCAGGGCATAGGGCGGATCGAGGAGCACCAGATTGAAGCGCTGCTGTCGAACCT
>JAFCZD010000527.1 GCA_019314525.1 Deltaproteobacteria bacterium | reverse complement strand
TGTCGGTGGCGTTGGAGATGGTGGCTGCGTCCGTGTCAAGGGAGCTCCAGGTGACAGCATCCGTCAAATCCTGCGTTGAGGTGTCCGTGTAGGTTCCGATGGCGGTGAACTGTTGCGTCAGGCCCTTGGCGATAGACGCATCGGGTGGGGTGACGGCGATAGAGACCAGCGTCGCCGCTGTGACCTCGAGGGTAGCGGTCTCGTGGATGCTTCCGCTGGTGGCGCTGATGGTGGTGGTGCCCGCGCTGATGGTGGTGGCTTCACCCCAGGTAGGATCGGCGTTGGAGACGGTGGCCACGGTGTCGTCGGACGACGCCCACGTGACTTGAGCGGTGATTTCTTGGGTCGAGGTGTCGGTGTAGGTGCCCGTGGCGGTGAACTGCTGCGTGGTACCGTTGGCTACAGACGCGCTCGCTGGGCTAAGGGTGATGGAGACCAGCGTCGCCGCTGTGACCTCGAGCTCTGTGCTGCCGTTGATGGCCTCAGCGCCGCTGCCGCTGGTGGCGCTGATGGTGGTGGTGCCCACACCAACAGCCGTCGCGTCGCCCCAGGTGGGGTCAGCGTTGGATATGGTGGCGACGGTGTCCGCAGACGAGGCCCAGGTGACTTGATTCGTGATGACCTGGGTTGAGGTGTCGGTGTAGATGCCTGTGGCAGTGAACTGCTGCGAGCTGCCGTTGGCGACGGAGGCGCTCGCTGGGGCGACGGTGATGGAGGCGAGGGTCGCCGCTGTGACCGTCAGGTCCGTGTTGTTGCTGATGGAGCCCAGGGTGGCGCTGATGGCGGAGGTGCCCGCATCCACGGTGGTGGCCAGGCCCGCATCATCGGCGGCGTTGGAGATGGTGGCGACGGTGTCATCGGCGGAGGCCCAGGTCACCTGGGTGGTGATCTCTTGGGTGGTGTTGTCGGTGAACGTTCCGGTGGCTGTGAACTGCAGGGTGGTGCCTTTGGCCGCCGATGGCGCGGTGGGCGTGACCTCAATGGAGGCTAACGTCGCCGCGGTGACGGTGAGCGTCGTCTCACCCGAGATGCTGTCCAAGGTTGCTGTGATGGTGGCAGTACCCTCGGCGAGGCCGGCTGCGGCGCCTTCGGTGCCCGCGTCGTTGGAGATGTCGGCGACAGCCGTGTCCGACGAGGCCCAGGTCACTTGGGTGGTGATGTCCTGGGTTGTGCTATCGGAGAAGGTGCCCGTGGCCACGAATAGTTGGCCTGTGCCCGTCGCGATGGATGGCGCGGTGGGCGTGACCTCGATGCTCTGTAGGGTGGTGGCGCTCACCGTCAAGGTGGTGCTGCCTGTGGTTCCACCGAAATCAGCCGTAATGGTCGTGCTGCCAGCGGCAACGCCTGTGGCCAAACCGTCGGTGTCGACGGTGGCGACGGTGGCTTCAGACGAACTCCAGGTCACCTCTGCTGTGACGTCCTGAGTCGTGCTATTCGACATCGTCGCCGTGGCCATGAACTGCTGCGTGGTCCCGGACGCGATGGTGGGATCGGTGGGTGTGACGTTGATGGCCGTCACAGTAGCCGCTGTGACGATCAAGGTCGCTTCGCCTGTCTGCCCGTCATGGGTGGCAGAGATGGTCGTCTCACCGGCGACGACGCCCTTGGCGTTTCCGACGATGTCGATGGTGGCGATGGCGGCATTGGAGCTGGCCCAAGTGGCTTGGCCCGTCACGTCGATCTTTGATCCGTCAGAGAGCAGCGCCGTCGCCGTGAATTGCTTTGACGTGCTGATTCCAATGGAGGTGGTGGCGGGTGAAACCTCCACCGATCTCGTTGTGACCGTTGTGTCAGATCCACAGCCTGCGATGAACAGCAGGCTTCCGCATAAATACAACGCTACTTTTGACCAGTTATGTCTCATCGAGCCCATCCCTCCAGGTTGACGTCATAACAAACCGAAAAACGCGCGCATCTTGAGCGCGTTTCAACTTCATCGCGAATCATCGAATATCCCGGAGTTATACAAAACCTTGCAAGTTCCCGCAAACGGCCGAGGACGGGCCATCAAAAGCCTCGACGAGAGAAGCCAGCGCAGCCATAATCCGCCCATGAAGACGCGTTATTCCACAACCCTCGAAGGCAGCGCCCAAGATGTCAGTGTGGAGGCCCTGGGCGAGGAGCGCTACCGCGTTATCATCGGTGATGATGTCCTTGACCTCACCGCCCATGAGGTAGGACCTCGCCAATACCACGTGCTGCACGATGGCTTCGTGCGCGACGTAGTGGTTACGGGCAAAGCGCCCGCTTATGAAGTCCACGATCGCGCCGGATCCTTTGCGGTGGAGCTCCTCGACGAAGAGCAGCTCGTTCGCCAGGCGCTGCGAGGTGGTCCAGGCGGGCTGAACGAGGACGGCTTGACGGTGATGGCTCCCATGCCAGGCAAGGTGGTCAAGGCGTTGGTGGAGGTGGGCCAGGAGGTGGTCGAAGGGCAGGGCGTGGTGGTCATCGAGGCGATGAAGATGGAGAACGAGCTGCGGGCTGCCGCAGAGGGAGTGGTGCAGAAGATCCTCGTGGATCCAGGTCAGAGTGTAGACGCTGGGCAGGTGTTGGTCGTGATCGAATAGGTCAGCCTTTTCAGGGTGCCCCATGAAGCTCTCCCTATCACTGAAATTCGCTGTGATCATTGCCCTGCTCGTGCTCTCAGTGGCGGGCTCTACGGCCTATGTCTTGGTCTTTCGGATGCAACAGTCCAGCGAACGCGAGCTGGTCAATCGAGATCGGCAGCTGGCCCGGGTGCTGGCGCGCTTGCGCGATGGGCAAAGGCAGCTGGCCTTCGAAACCCTCCGCCCCTTTGTTGACGTCTCCGACAAGGTCGACATCGGGCTGGTCTACGCGATCGAAACCGATACGGCGGGCAAAATACGCCAGGGTGTACTAAACCCGCGCCTCTTCAGTGAAATGCATCCTGCGTTCGCCAAGGAGATGGTCAAGGGGCGGGGCGAAGTGCTTGCCGGGCTCCTGGGTGGATCCATCGATCGTCGTGGTCTGATCAAACAATTCGCGCTGCCTGTGCCCCATGGCAAGTTGCTCTTGGGGTTCGATCTGCTGCGCATTGACCGCCGCGTGGCCGAAAAGACACACATGGCGTTTCTGGTCCTCGGCGTGGGGTTGCTGGTGGGTGTTTTTGCCTCATTGCTCTTGGCGCGCCATCTCGGCCGGCCCATTCGCACCCTCGCCCTCGCTATGAAGGCCGTGGCGGCAGGAGACCTCGACCAGACGGTGCAGGTTTCTTCGCGGGACGAGTTGGCCTCGTTGGCCGACTCCTTCAATCAGATGATGCGCGCGTTGCGCGCTTCGGATGGCCAGCAGAACCTTACAGCGCTCTATCTCTCCGAGGCGGTGTCGAAGAGGCTGGCCCAGAGCGGCGATCCACTTGCCCTCGCCGTAGAAGAGCGGGCGGCCACCGTGGTCTCCTTCCGCCTCGCGGGCTTCGCCAAGGCGACCATGGAGCGTTCACCTCGGGAGGCGTTGGCCTTGCTCAATGAGTATCTCTCGCCCTTGTTGGATGCGGTGTTGGCCGAAGATGGCGTTGTCTTTTGGCTCGCCGACGCCCGCTTACAAGCCGTGTGGGGCGCCTTCGAGCCGCAGGTAGACGCCGAGGAGCGCGCCGCACACGCAGCGTTTGCGGCCCTGCGTGGGGTGGAGGACGAAGCTCGTCGACACAAACTGTCCGGCTTGCCGACCTTGTCACTGCGTATAGGTATTTGCAGTGGACAGGTGGCCCTAGGAAATACGGGTTCTGCGCATCGGCTCGCTTATCGTGTGGTTGGCGAGGCTGTGGAGGTTGCACGTCGCATCGAGGATTACGCCGAGGCAGGGGAGGTGGTGGTGGTGGCTTCTATGGCAGAGCGCCTTGGCGACGCCGTGCAGGCGAACCCCTACCCACCGCTGGAGCTTCCCGATGGTCGTGAGGTCGCGTTGAGTCGCCTGGGTGCGTAGGGGCTTGACCCATCAATCGTCCAAACTCACAGGTTTGCAGAGGTAGTTTTCGGCTGCTGCCACGCGGGCGCAACGTCGACAGACGTGCGTGGGGTCACCAACGATTTTGCGGAAGTTCTTGAGCTTCTTCAGGACCTTGTCGTCCTGCCAGTGTTTGCAGAGCGTCTTCTTTTTGGACATGTCTTCTCACCCGCCAGCCAACCACCCGACTTGAGGGTAGCGCGCCAGACATCGCGAGCAAGGACTGGAGAACGATTGTTCACTACCCTCACCGCAGCAGCGCATAAATGCGGTTGAGCTTCTTGTTGGCGGCCGAGCAAGGACTGGAGAACGATTGTTCACTACCCTCACCGCAGCAGCGCATAAATGCGGTTGAGCTTCTTGTTGGCGGCCTTGAAGCGGCCATCACCATAGTCGGCGGTGGCCAGCTGAAAGAGGCGCCCCACCTTCGCCTTTTTTCCACTCTTGGGCGGACGACGGCGTGTCGCCGCGGAGAGCCGCCCGATCTTGGCGCCAATAAACGCTCGGTCCACGCGAATAGCCCGCACCGCCGAGAGCAGCTGTTCGGCAGCATAGCGAGCCTTGGTGTAGTTACCCTTGGATACTGCATGGCGGATATCCGTCACCATGCGATCCATGCCCGCTGGCAAGTCGGCCACCAAGATGCCTCGCTTACGCATCGTGCCCAAAGCCGATTTGTAGATCGGCTCAACGTCGCTGCGGGAGTAGTTGCCACCACGACGTGTCAGGGGGGCGGCCTGTATCACTGTGGTGGTGGCACGGCCGGGGCAGAGCCGTGCTTGCCGAAGGGCGAAGGCTTGTTCACGGGCCGCGAGGGTCTTTTCTCGTCGTGCCACATCGGTTTCCCGGTGAGCGAGGGTTCTTTCGCGGGAGGCGAGGCTATGCTCTCGCCGAGCTACC
>JAFCZD010000526.1 GCA_019314525.1 Deltaproteobacteria bacterium | reverse complement strand
TGGGTGCCCTGGGTGCCCTGGGCGGGCTCAGCGGAGGTTGTGCGACGTTTCTTACCGCGGGCACGTGTCCGCTTCTTTTTTTCGGCCTCAACGTCCCACCCACCGTCGATGTCGCCCCAATCCTCAGTCATCATGCCGTCTCCTGAGCCCTGAAGGCCAATGGCTGTAGCCTACTGCAGTGCCTCTGCGGAGGGAAGTTTATCCCTCGCTACATGAAGGGTTGGTTGATACGAGCACCCCACTGGCGTTGTTGGGGAAAATGGGTGACACTAACGCCATCATATTGGAACTGTTGGGAGAGCTTTGATGCGCCGTGTAGGTCAATTCTTGCTGGGTCTCGTGTCTGTGACCCTGCTCTCGTTGGGTGGGTGCACCGTGTCTGACGACCTGCTCGAAGATAAGCTCTGCGATCGGACGGCCCCTATCAACCAGCAATGCATCAAGGGGTACACGCCAACCGTGCGTGACGGAAAGTGCATCTGTGTGCCAGTGCTGAGCCCCACCCCGAGCCCTGACGCCTAGATCATGGATTAGTAGTTGGGGTAGGCCAGGTAACGGGTGACGAGGGTGTTGGAGAGCACCTGATCATCTTTGTCGCAGTAGACCCGCTCATAGAGGGCTTTGAGGCGCACGATCTTTTTCGCGTAGCGCCGAGACTCATCGTAGGGGATCTCCTCGATGAACTCGTCCATGGTGCACTTCTTGCCGCGCGCGTCGAGCCAGCGGGCGACGTTGTGGGGCCCACCATTGTAGCCCGCCGCGATGAGGGGGACTTGGCCACTGAGCTTACGCGACACCGCCTGCAAGTAGTGTCCAGCGAGTTCTAGGTTGGCGCGTGGGTCGAAGACATCATCGGGTTTGAAGCTCCCACGCTTGCTCTCTTCGGCCAAACGTCGCGCTGTTTGTGGCATCAACTGCATCAGCCCCGCCGCGTTGACTCGGGAGATGACGTCGGGCCGGTAGACGCTCTCGGTGCGCATGATGGCCCACACGAGGTTGGGGTCGAGGTCCTTGCGCTTGGAGATCTCGTTGATCAGTGGTGCGTAGGCGCGTGGGTAGTGTTGTCTGTCGGACCGTGAGTCGCGCGGCCCAAGACGCCAGCCGAGGTAGTCGAAGCCTGCCGCGTAGGCCAGCGTGCTGAGCACGGGCTGTAGCTCCAGCTTGAGCTTACGGAGCGCCTTGGCGCGCGCGCTGCGAAAGGCGGGGCGTTTGGCGGGCCCACCCATCCATACACGCAGCGGCCGTTGACGGATCCGATAGGAGCGGGCGTTGCGATAGACAGCCCACGCATAATCGAGCAGGGCCGCCTTGAGCTCCCGCTTCGCCTGCTTGGGGAGGCCTGCTTGCCAGAGGGAGGCTACTCGGTCCAGCCCTGGGAGCAGGGGACCGGCGAGCTTCCGCGCCTTGTCAAAGGTTGGGAGCAGCGCCTCACGTGTGACGCCCCGGGTGTGTTTGCATGCTTGGGCAGCGAGCTTGACCTTGCCCATCTCAACCAGGCGGCTACGGGCGATGTGTCCGTAGTAATCGCGAAGGTTCTGCTCTACCAGCTGCTTGTAGAGATTTTCAGCTGCGGTCTTGCGCCCAGCGTTGGCGTGGGCCCGAGCCTGCCAATAACGGGAGAACCGCGACTTGCCATAGGCCTTGGCCAGAAGGGCGATGGCTTCGTCATGGCGACCCGCGCGGTAAGTCGTCCACGCCAGGCGTCGCGCCAACTCTTTGCTGCGGGGTTGGAGCTTGGCCAGTCGCGCATAGAGTGCTCGCGCTTTGTCATATTCAGCATAGCTCGCGAGCAGCACAGCCAACTCCGACATCGCTTTGCGTGCCACGCCGTGCACCTTCTTGCTCGCTGGAGCCGGGATATCGGGCTTATAGAGCGCTACGCCTTGGTCCAAATGGCCGAGACGCGCCAGCGCTCGAGCTGCTTTACGCCGGGCGATACGTCGCCAGGCGCGGCTCTTGCCCTTCAACAGCGGCTTCAAGGTCGCCAGGGCAGCCTTTTCACGGTCAGCCTTGATCTGTATGTGGGCGATCTTGAAGCGCGACTTATTGGCCAGCTTGGGGTGACGCTGGCTGAGCACCTTGAGCTGCGCGATGGCCGCATCAAAGCGTTTTGCCCGGTAGAGCACATGGGCTCGGTCGTAGAGTTTTTCCGGGCCGAGCTTGGGTGCCCAACGACGCAACCTCCGAGAGCGCTTGAGCAGGCGTGCGGCCTTGCTGGCCTCGGAGGTGGTGGGGTACTCCAGCCAAATGCGTTGCAGCAGCTTGGCTGCGCTCTTCAGCCGACCGATCTTCAGGAGTACTTTGGCGTGGGCAAAGTTCAGTGTGGGCGCTTGGGGATGATCGGGGTAGCTCTTGAGCAGGGAGGCAAAGGACTTTTCTGCCGCCCGGTAGTGACGCATCTTCGTCAGAGCCTGGGCTCGACCCTCGAGGCAGCGGTCCACCCAGCGGGATTTGGCAGACTCAACACAGCGCTTGAAATCCACCGCGGCGGCCTTGAAGCGCTTGCGTTTCATTTGTAGCTCGCCGCGCATGAGATAGATGGTGTCGGCCAGGTGTGGTAGTGCCTTTTCGAGACCCACCAAGGCCAGGGTGGCAGCGTAGAGCTTATTGGCGCGTTCCAGCGCCACAGCTCGCAGTAGGCGCGCTTCAGCGGTATCATGGGTTTTGGCTTTTGCAGCGGCAGCTAGGAATTTTCCAGCTTGGAGCAATTCAAGGGCGGTCTTCTTGGTGGGGCTGTTGGCGTTCGCCAGCAGATGTGGGAGCGCGTTGGGGCTCAGAGAGTTTGAGCTCAGAGAGCTGGGATGGGGAGCACCAAGAACAGAGAGCGGATAGACAAGAGCTACCATCAGGAAAAAAGCAAAAACACATCTCATATCCATATTGTGACCGAAATGTCTTCAAGAATAAAAAGTGTGGGCAATTTTTCTTCAATAATGTGCACAACATGTGGTGGCATGGTGCACCCCATGAAGACGTGTGGGGGGAGGCGATGATGCATTTCTTTAGAAAAGCTTTGAGTTGCGCATGTTTGCTCTTCATGGCGGGCGCTGGTTTGGCTTGCGATGACGAAAGCGTGCCAAATGCCCTGGATGGCGGATCCTCCGACATGAAGGCAGCAGGTGCATTTCTCGCACCTTGCATGACATCCTCCGACTGTATTCTTGGGCTCTGTGTCGACATCGCTGGCCAACGTCGTTGCTCCAAGCCCTGTGGGGATGAGGGCGCCTGCCCCGCCCTGGGAGGATGGGGTTGCGAGCAGAGCACATGTCACTGCGTCGTGAGCGCCGCTTTTTCAACCTGTGCCACCGATCGCGACTGTGATGGTGAGGCGGATGTGGCGCCCACTGTGGAGTCTTGCAACGAGGTGGACGATGACTGTAATGGAAAGATAGATGACGTCGAGCCCGGCGCTACCGGTGCTAGAGCCTATTTCCCTGACGTCGACAAAGATGGTTATGGCGACAGCAACTTGACTCTTTGGTCTTGTGCACCGCTTGAGGGATACGTGGAGCGTGGCGGGGACTGTCAGGATGACGACGAGACGATCAACCCGGACCAGGTGGAGATCTGTGGCGACCCCCACGATAACGACTGTGATTCGACCCTTGAAGACCCAGATATTTGTGGGCTCCCACCCCTGCAAGTCACCAATGTTCTTGTGGACAGCGCGGCCTCATTGCATCAGTGCGCCACGAGTGAAGATGTTGACCCGCCCTTCGATATCATCGAAATCACAGGGTCACAGGACATGCAATTCATACGCTTCGTGGTGCGGCTCGAGGGCGCGCCGGCCACGGAGAGCTGCGCGACCTATAAGGTGAGCTTTGGCGGGGCGCCCACAACAGATGCGCCAGAGATCAACGCATTAACGTATCTTTATCGTCCAGGTTTTGCCCACTGCACAGATGGCTTGGCCCATATAGAGGCGTTTGATGCGCACGGTGCTTTGGGGTCTACAGCGGTGCAGGTGCGGTTCAACGTTGGTTCTGGAGGGGCGGGGAGCGTTTCGTTCATCATTCCACGCACAGAGCTGCTCTCCCATGTGCCCGATCCCTCCTATTGGATTGAAGCGTGTTCTATCGAGCAGGCCGAGGGATCCACCGATCGCAGCAGTTGCAGCACAGACCGCTGTGCAGGCCCTGTGCATCGTTGAGCGCCGATCCATTCCCGCGTTATTCCCGCAAGCGCGTGAATCTACTCAGTTTACCGAAGTCTTGCTCTTGCTGCGTGCAGTGAGCACGGCGGTCTTGAGCTGGGTGCCGCAGCCTTTGAGGCGTGTCTTCTCTTCGTATTTGGAGG
>JAFCZD010000525.1 GCA_019314525.1 Deltaproteobacteria bacterium | reverse complement strand
TTCAAGAGCGGCGCCAAGAGCCCAGCCACGGCGATATGCTCAATCTTGTCGCGATCAATATCATCAAGATCGGCGGTGCCGGCCTCCTTGAGCATCGTCTCGAGGTTGACGTTGCCCAGCTTGCCGAAGCGGCTTTGGGCGTATTTGGTCAAATAGATCGTCTTCATGGTCTCGCTCCCTGCTTGTTGTTCGGTCGCAAACCTGGGCTCAGGGTCCCTTAGGCCCACCCTAGGGTAGATTCTTGGCAGACCTCACCCCCGCCGTAAAGAGCCGATGGTGAGCATTCGGACAAACTGTGCTGAGGTCTGTTGACCAGAGGAGGGTGGTCCGTTGTCCTCAGGGTAAGATCACTGCAACCCTGATAATTACTTGGTTTTTTGTCATCTGGCGTTGGTCTCTCGACCCCACCCAGGCAGAAACAAAGAAAAACGCCTGTAATATTAGGCTATTGTCACTGGTACGCATCTTGAATTACATCCCGCCATGCAGCAAATCAACAGTCGCTTGTTTGGATGGGTCCTTTCCCTCGTTCTCTTCCCCCTTTGTTCCTGTGGTGGAGGCACCATCTCGCAAGGAGTGGGCGGTACAGACGGCCTGGCGGTGATCAGTCCGGACGCTGGGACTTTTCGCAACGATCTTGAATCGGCGCCCACGCCAAAGCCCGAGGCGTGCAATGGCTTCGATGATGACCTCGACGGCGAGGTGGACGAAGACTGCCGCTGCACCGCTGGCAGCACCCAAGGCTGTTACCCGGGGCCAGAGCGCGAACTGCTGGGTGTGTGTGCGCAGGGCGTTCAAGGCTGTGATGGCAATGATGAGTTTCTGACCTGGGGTGCGTGTGTGGGCGCGGTGCTGCCAGCAGGCGAGATCTGCGGCGATGGCATCGATCAGGATTGCGATGGCGTGGACCCGCCCTGCCCCCCTCGCTGTGGTGATGACTCATGCAACGGCACAGAGACCTGCAAGACCTGCCCCGCCGACTGCGGACCTTGCCCACCCGAGTGTGGGGACGGCCAGTGCAATGGCGACGAGACCTGCGCGACCTGCCTTGGCGACTGTGGCGCTTGCCCCATGACCTGCGACCACTTCACCTTCGGCACCAACACCCGCGGCACGGACATCGTCTGGGTCGTGGACCAGTCAAGCTCCATGAGCACTGAGATCGCAGCAGTGAAGTCGAAGCTCAACGAGTTTTCCAACTTCATCAGCCAGACCAGCGTCGACTATCATGTGGTGATGCTCGCCGACAGAGGAACGAGCAAATATCAGATCTGCATCCCACCCCCCCTTGGCGGGCCAGGCTGCGGCAATAGCCCGCGCTACACCCATATCGACCAAACCATCGCGAGCAACAACGCGCTGACGAAAATCCAGGCGCGGATGATAGACATCGAGGCTTCTCTGCGCAAAGACAGCCTGCGCCACTTCGTCATCGTCACCGACGATAACTCCTCGCTCTCTGCCAGCAGCTTTCACAACTACATCACGAACCGGCCCGGTTTCCACGACTATATCCTGCACGGCGTGGTGGGCATGACGTCTGGTGGCTGTGTGGCCCGCACAGGTTCGGTCTACAAAGACCTCGCAGCGCGAACCGGCGGCTTGCTCTTTCATATCTGCACCGCAGATTGGACGGCCCTCTTCAAGGAGCTGAGTGACAAGGTGGCCGACCTGGCCCAGACCCACTACAAGCTCAGCAAGACGCCCTTGGCCAACACCGTGGTGGTGCATTATGGCCTCGCGGCGACTCAAGAGGGCGTGGACTGGGATCTAGACCTGGTGGGTAGCCAGGTGGTGCTCAAGGGCAACCTCCCACAGTCTGGCCAGTCCATCGATATTTGCTACGAAACCCTGCCCTAGAGCCTCATCTCAACCCCACCTGTCTCTCCTCCACTAGCCTCTCCCCGCCGGCCACAGCGCATCAATCCCAAAGAAGACACGGATCTCTCTCCGCCAGGGGTTGACACGCCGCCCTACGGACCCATTTTACTGCCTATCGCCGGCGGCAGATCATCGCCCCGTGCCCATTGCTATTTCTGCTCTACCTCACCAGGAGATGATTGAACCATGGCTGAAACCCAAGAGCCCGCCGGCTTCACCGTACATGAAAAGCGTCATTGGGCGTCGGACGAAGAGACCCCTTCCCCCAGCTCTGAGCTGAACCAAGAGGGCGCGCAGACCCTCAGCTTCCAGACCGAGACCCAACAGCTCCTTGAGCTGATGATCCACTCGCTCTACTCCAATAAAGAGATCTTCCTGCGAGAGCTGATCTCCAACGCCTCCGACGCCCTCGACCGCTATCGCTTCACGGCCCTCACCGAGACCGAGTTCGAAGAGCGCGACGACCTGGGGATCCGCCTCGAGGTCGATAAGGATGCGCGCACGCTGACGATCCATGACAACGGCATCGGCATGAGCCGTGGCGAGCTGGTCCGCAACATCGGCACCATCGCCCGCTCGGGCAGCCGCGAAATCCTCTCGCAGCTCAAGCTGGCGCAGAAAGAAGACGCGCAGCCTCTTGAGCTCATCGGACAGTTCGGCGTGGGCTTCTACTCGGCCTTCATGGCGGCCGACCGCGTGAAGCTGATCACCCGCCGCGCCGGAGAGCCCGCGGCCACGTCATGGCAATCCACCGGTGACGGCAGCTACACCATCGACGACGCCCAGCGCGAAGAGCATGGCACGTCCATCACTCTGCACCTCAAAGACGTCAACGAGGACGACGGCATCGGCGACTTCACCGAGGAGTGGACCCTCGACCGCGTCATCAAGCGCTACTCCGACTTCGTGCGCTACCCGATCACGATCGAGGTCGAGCGCGAGGAGCCCGTGCTCGACGAAGAGGGCAAGCCCAAAGAGGGTGAGACCAAGACCGTGCAGGAGGAGCGCACGCTCAACTCCATGAAGGCGATCTGGATGCGCCCCGCCAGCGAGGTGGAGGACAACGAATACGACGAATTCTACAAGCACATCGCCCACGACTGGGAAAAACCCCGTCGCCGCATCGCGCTAGCCGCTGAAGGCCGCCTGGAATACCGAGCGCTGCTCTTCATCCCCTCCCACGCGCCCCACGATTTCTTCTACCAGGAGTCCAAGGCGGGCCTCTCGCTCTACCTGCGCAACGTCAAGATCATGGAGGAGTGCGAGGAGCTGCTGCCGCGCTACCTGCGCTTCGTCAAGGGCGTGGTGGACTCCCCCGACCTGCCCCTCAACGTCTCCCGCGAGCTGCTGCAACACAATAGGCAGCTGACGCAGATTCAAAAGGGCGTGGTGAAGAAGGTGCTCTCCACCCTCAAGGAGATGCTGGACAAAGAGCGCGAGGAATACCTCGAGGTCTGGACCGCTTTCGGCCGCGCCTTGAAAGAGGGCGTCGTCTCCAACGCGGATAACAAAGATCGCCTGATGGAGCTGATGCTATTCTCCTCGTCCGACGACGCCAAGAAGCTCAGCACCCTCGCGGAATACATTGAGCGCATGAAAGAGGGCCAAGAGGAGATCTACTACCTCACAGGCGACTCCCGTCAGTCTATCGAAGGCTCGCCTCACCTCGAGGCTTTCACGGCCAAGGGCTATGAGGTGCTCTTCCTCTCAGACCCCATCGACGAGCTGCTGGTCCAATATGTCACCGAACATGAGGGCAAGGCGCTCAAGTCCGTGGGCAAAGGAGAGGTCGAGCTGGGCAGTGAAGAAGAGCGCAAAGAGGCCGAGGAAGCGCGCAAGACGCAACAGGAGGGCCTCTCGGGCCTGCTGACCCTGCTCCAGGAAAAGCTCGACGAGCACGTCAAAGAGGTGCGGCTCTCCTCACGTCTCACCACCTCCGCCGTCTGCCTCGTCACCGACGAGCACGACGAGAGCCCGCAACTGCAGCGTCTGCTCAAGCAAACGCGGGCCAAGCTGCCCACCACCAAGCGCATCATGGAGCTCAACGGCGAACACCCACTGGTGGCGTCCCTCTCCAAGCGCTACGAGGCCAACAAGAGCGACGACGTGCTCGAGAGCTACGCCCAGCTGCTCTTCGGTCAAGCGCTGCTCGCCGAAGGCTCAGAGCTACCCGACCCCGCCGCGTTCTCCAAGCTCGTCGCCGATGTGATGGCCCGCGGCATCTAACTCAGCAGATGGTAGATTCCCGCGTCCGCGTGCGCGTGGGAGTGCAGTGAACGAAGCGAAAGAACCGATTCCCGCCTGCGCGAATGACGACGGATGAGGAGCATGCACTTCACATCCGTCATGCCCGCGTCACTTCCGTCATGCCCGCGAAAGCGGGCATCGTGTGGCCTCACACACCACGTCCGTCATGCCCGCGAAAGCGGGCATCGTGTGGCCTCCGCGAAAGCTGCTAGCGTGCGTCGTTGACCATGATCTTTCCCACGCAACTATAGGAGCCGTATTTCACCTTGGAGATGCAGAGGTGCGCCGCATAACGCCCCGCAGCGGGGCTCTTGCAGATAACCTCTGTGTGCCGTGAACGCGTCACCTGACAGCGCGCTCGCTTCTGGGTGTGGTCGCTGGGCACAGCCAAAAAGGCCATCACATGGCGACCTTTGCGGTTGTCGAGCGAGATCTTCAGCTCACCCTCGATGGTGACGTGAGAGCGCTGGGGTGAGAGCAGCGTCAAGCCCGCTGCATAGAACGCTGGCCGCATCATGGGCTGACGAATGAAGTCTCCGCGCTTGATGGCCGGCTCGAGCAGCTGCCAAGCGCTCTTGTCGGGAAAGTGATCGCTGGCGAAGACTCTGGGTGGAGTGAGGAAGTAGGTGGTTCGCAGCTCCTTGGTGAAGGTGCGTCCTTCGGTCGAACCCGAGTCCCAGGTGACGTCGAGCAAATACCAACGCCCGCCAAGCTTGATCCCGTTCCAGGCGTGACCCTCTCCATCCACGCCCCCGTCTCGTTGCCGGGCTTGACCCCTGATGTAGACCGCCTCTAGCCCAGCGGCCAACGCCACCGCCTCGAAGAGCTTGGCGTAGCCCGCGCAGACCCCTTTGCGTCGCCGCAGCACCGTAGGGGGATCGTAGGGCGGGTAGCGTTTTTCGGCGAGGGCCACGGCGTCGTAGGCGATGCGATCGGCGACATAATCGTGAATGGCACGCGCTCGCTCGAAGGGATCGGCGAGCTTGGCTTTGAAAAACTCACCCACGCTTTTTGGGGACTGCTCGGCGGAGGTTGGCATGTCATTCACCGCAGCATGCAGTGTCTTCCCTTGGGGCCAGCGCTGATAGGGGTTGGTGGCCTTCTTGGGTTTCTTTGGCGTTGGCTGGCTCTCACCGCTAACGCTGCCCTGCTCATCTTTGGCCACAGGCTTTGGCTTGGGTAAAGGTTTGTCTTGGTCCTCAGCGACGGCGTGGGGGTTATGCACCGCGAGCTTGTAGAGCCACTCCAAGTGGTCGCTCACGGTGAAGAGCACCTTGCGCGCGCCCTGCGCGTGCTCGCCTTGGGCCGCCGCCAGCATCCAGTCCCCCCGCGCTGAGAGGGCGGTGAAGGCCGATTTGGGCTGGGCGTAGAGCAGGCCCCCCAAGAACATCCCGTTGATCAGCAGGGTGCGCAGGACCATGCGGTCCCAGAAGTTGAGAAGGCGCGGACCGGTGCCCCCCTTCTTCTTGCGCCGATGACTGCCCCAAAGCTCCCAGAGCAGCGGCAGGACGGGGAACATCAAGAGGCCCACGCCGATAGCCCAGGCGAGCCCTTCGTTGAAAAAGATCGCCAGAGATGAGGAGATCCAGACGCCCAGCAGGGGTACGGCGATCATCAAGAAGATCGCCGTCAGCTTAAACGTCCAGAGCAACAACAGACCGATCAAACGCGCCGCGCCGAACCTTCTTTTGCCTTCACCCAATCTCTTCTCCTGATGCTGAGGTGCTCATTATACGGCAAGAGACTGCCTACGTGCCGTCACTCCTTTGTAGACCACTTCCGTCATGCCCTCGAGGGCATCCAGCCGACGATGAGATTCCCGCCTACGCGCCTACGCGGGAATGACGGCGATGTGCGCGGGAATGACGACGACGCGCGGGAATTCCGTCATGCCCGCGAAAGCGCGAAAGCGGGCATCCAGCCGACGATCAGATTCCCGCCTGCGCGGGAATGACGGCGATGTGCGCGGGAATGACGGCGATGTGCGCGGGAATGACGGCGCG
>JAFCZD010000524.1 GCA_019314525.1 Deltaproteobacteria bacterium | reverse complement strand
CGTAGTCAACTACGCCTACGGTGCCGACGAGAGCAAGTGGAAGAACCCCGACGAGAAGGTACCCGTCCGAGCCGCCCCGTATGGATAGCGCCGACTGGGTGGCGTAGCATTGGGGATGCTGGGATCTATTATTTCTGAATGTCGGTATCGGAGTTGTGGTCGCCTGGCGGCGGCGGGGGTTTCCAATTGTGTGGAAGCAGCTCATCGATCTTGGAATGCGGATGAGTTTGGATTTTGATCAAGACGTCGGTGAGATATTCTTGCGGGTTGATTTTGTTCGCCACGCAGGTGGCGACGAAGGTTTGCAGGATCGCCAGGTTCTGTCCGGCGACGTCGTGGCCGACGAAGAGGTAGTTCTTGCGGCCCAGGGCGATCAAGCGAAGCTGGCGCTCTGAAATGTTGTTGTCCAGGGGGATGTTGGGATCGGACAAGAATAGTTCGAGTGATTTGTAGTTTCCCGTGAAGTAGCCGATGGCCTTGCCGACCGGTCCCTTGGGCAGGTGGTTCGGTTTTTCTTCGTCCAGGTATTTCTTGAGGCCTTCGAGGATCGGTTTGCTTCTCACCTGCCTCATCATGAGGTGCTTTTCCGTGCCAAGGATCTCTTCGTCGGCGGCGTCGTACTCCACGATGTAGAGGTCGAGAATTTTCTCGAGGACATGCTCGGCCAGCTCGGGGGCTTTACCTTTTGCCTCGAAGAATTTGCGTCGGGCATGTCCAAGGCATCCGGCCCGGTCCCGCTTGTCGGGTGTGGTTACCTGGTTGTAGCCCGAGTACTGGTCGGCTTGCAGAATACCCTTCGAGTCGCCGAGGACTTTCACCGGTGTCTCGCCTGAGCGACTGGGGCTGAAGACGTACGTCACGAACGGCCCGCCGATGAAGGTCCACATCCACGCCTCGCGGGTCTTCTCTTCTTCTTGCACCTTGATCCGGGTCTCGTCGGCGTTGACGTATTTTTCCTTGGGCAGCAGCTCGATGATCCGGTCATAGATGGGCGTGAGCAGCCCGGCCGAGCGATGGAACATGTCGCAGATGGAGCTGCGGGCCAGGGGGATGCCCGTCCGCTCAAACTGCTTGGACAGACGGTAAAACGGGATGCTGTCGAGACACTTGGAGACGATGACGTGGGCATGCATACCCGGGCCGTAGATAACGTTATCGCTCACGCGGACGGGCGCGGGGCCGGTGACAATATGCTGCCCGCAGGTGCATGCCTTCTTCTCGCGGCGGTGAACGACCTTCTTGAAATGAGCCGGCACGTACTCGTACTCCACCGATTCATCCCACCCCAGCACCGTATACTTATCGCCGCCGCAGAACGGGCACTTGCAGTCGTCGTCCGCGACCTTGTGCTCCTTCTCCTCTTGCTGAAGCTTCTTCTTTGCAGCGGCGTTTTGCTTGCGCTTCTGGCGCGCACGCTCTTTGTCTTTGGCCACCTGGGCGGCGTTCTTCTTGCGACGCTTCTTCACCTCACGGTCCACCGAGACCATCTTCTCGCTCTTTTGGCCGAACAGCATCTGCTCCAGCTGCTGGATCCGCTCATCCTTCTGCTCGATGGAACGTACGAGTCCTTCCACCAGGGCCCGCAGCGCCTTGATGTCGTCCAACTCGTCGATCTTTCCGGGGAGTCCGTCTACCATCGTCAATGGTAGATCATACTCGAAATGAGCTGTCGATCCTTAATCAGACACGGATCACAGCACGATCCGATCAAGGTGCGTTTTTTTGAGAAACTGACCTCCTGGATGGAGGCTCCCAGTGCTTCGGCCGCCTGACTTTGCTGTAGTCTATTCCCTCCAGCAGCATCGACAGCTCACCCGAATCCATCTGCACCGACCTCGCGTCCTCGCGAATCTTCGGCAAACGGAACCGACCCTTCTCCAGCCGCTTGTACCACAGCGCCAGGCCGCCTCTGTCCCACGCCAGGATTTTCACCCGGTCCCCACGCCGCGACACGAACACAAACAGATGACCGCTGAACAAGTCCGCCCGAAGCTCGTTGACCACCAGCGCAGAAAGGCCGTCATGGCCCTTCCTCATGTCCGTGGGCGCGGCGAACAAGAAGATCTTCACCGATGGGGGCAGGGTCAACATCGACTACTCGCCCGCCAACGCTGTCACCACCTCGGCCAGATACGACGGGCTCGGCAGCCCCTCGAACCGCAACGTCAGCCCATCGCCGAACTCCAGCGACATCCCGCCGGTCGCTGAATCCGGCGAACCGTTTTCCACCACCTCCACAAATCGAAACTGCTCCACCGGGGCCTCGTCCCCCGACCGCGCCTTTCGCAGCCAGTACTGCAACGTCGCCACCGTCACCTCGTTTTCCTCCGCGAATCCTCGCTGCGTCAGCCCGCTCGCCTCGTACCTCTCCACCAGCCTCGCCCCCTCGGTCGCACCCCTACGCCTCGATCTCGACATCGTTTTCTCCTTCAATTTTTGAACGAAGAATTCAGCCGGATCGACCCGCTGTTTTCAACACGGGGTATCCCGGACGGGTACCGCTCAGATACGGTTCGTCCAGAAGAGAGACGGCTTGCTGTTTTGGCTGTTCAGGCGGGTTGCCTGGGAACGATTATTTGGGGGAAGTCGGTTCGAAGGCTTAGTCTTTGATTTCGGGATCCGCTTGGAGGGAATATGGAATCAAGCAATATGTTCAGCTCTGATCCGGAGGTTGCAAAAAAGCAAATGCTGACGGTCGTCTTCTTGATGACCGCTTTTGGCCACGCGGACGGCAAGTTCGACATGGCAGAAAAGCGCTTTGTTCAAGAGAAGATTGCGGCGCTGGTCGACAAGCGCATGCAAGAGGCCGTTTCTAATCCACTGGCGCGTCACGCTACGACCGATCGGGTGATCGCGCAGTTTCAGCGCGTGGCGGCCAGAATCGACCGGGAGATCGTCGCGTGGTTCAGCGAGTCGGTGGCCGAGGGCGAGAGTCAGGAACAGTTCATCCTCGCCAAGATCACCCTGCGTTGCTACGAGCTCCTGCGCCCGTTCGACGAGGCTGCGCGCGAGGTACTGTTCGAGATCGTCGACGATTTCATCTTGGCAGATGGTGTCACCCATCCGGCCGAAGAAAAGCTCAGGGACGACCTCAAACGGCTCCTGGCCGAACCCATGGAGATCACCGAATTCGAGGTGATCGAGGATGAGTCGGGGCATCACGTTCTGCTCTCAGAGGAACAGTCCCTCGTCCCCCGCGCTGACGATCATCCATTCTTCACTCAGCTGGAACGGGCCTACCCTCGCGATGCCCAGGGTTTCGCTCAGGTGGTCATGGACGACGTGAAACTGGTGCGCAAAGTGAGAAGCACGCTCGACGAACAGCGCGCGGCTGGAGCAGGCCGGCTGACGGGCACTCGGAGCTTCGCCGATCTTGCCGGTCAGGTGCCGTTCCTGGACGGACACGTGTACGTGCTACCCCCGGATCCGAATACCGAGTACGAGCTGATTGTGATCGGTGATTTGCACGGATGTTATTCGTGCCTGAAGGCAGCGCTTCTGCAGACCGACTTCCTCGCCAAGGTGCAGGCACACATCGACGATCCCGCCGGGACGCCAGACACGCGGCTGGTCCTGCTCGGCGACTACATCGATCGCGGTCGGTTCAGCTACGACGGCATCCTGCGCGCGGTGATGCAGCTCTACGTTACCGCACCGAATGCCGTGTACATGCTGCGGGGCAACCACGAATACTATGTTGAGTTAGAGGGCCGCATTATGGCCCCGGTGCGCCCGGCCGAGGGCATGATGAATCTGGAAGGCATTGCCGGCGACGCCTTCTTCAAAGAGTACATGCAGATGTTCGAGGAGCTGCCCACGTCCCTCGCATTCGACCGCATCTTCTTCGCCCATGCCGGCATTCCGCGCGATGCATCTTTGCGTGACAAGTGGCAAGATTTGTCGTCTCTGAATGACCCCGATCTGCGCTTTGAGATGATGTGGAGCGATCCGAGCAATACAGAAGCGGTCCCAGACGAGCTGCAAAAAAAGGTCGCTCGTTTTGGCTTCGGGACAACGCAATTTCGAAGCTTCATGGCCAGGATCGGTTGCTGCGCGATGGTGCGCGGGCACGAGCGCATTGTCGAAGGCTTCCGCGCGACGTACGAATTTCCCGATGCGAGCCTGTACACTCTGTTTTCGGCCGGGGGCGAAAACTGCCTCGATCTGCCCGGTGACGCCGCGCGGACTCACGATCCGGTGGCGCGACGGCGTGAGCACCGTCACACAGTTCCCCATCGACTGGGCCCGCTACAACACCTCCGCGCGTAACCGATTTTTTGCGTGAATGCAATCAGCGTGCTTGGTTTGCGGGCATAATTGGGCCGCGAGCTACCCCCCGCAAACGGGGCATGACTCATTACGAGTGACGTCCAGGGTTCGCATGGTCTCGTTCCAGAGATCGACGACCACCAGTTGGGGCTTTACGGGGTGTTCGCATATCAGCTTGAAGGCGCGGACCACTTCGATGGAGGCGATGGTGGACACGATGGAGCACAGGACGCCCACCTGGGCGGTGGTGGG
>JAFCZD010000117.1 GCA_019314525.1 Deltaproteobacteria bacterium | reverse complement strand
GTCACACCAGGGGCTAGCTCACGGAGGATCAACGTCTCGTCGGTGATATCGAGAACTGCAAGATCGGTGATGATGCGGTCAACGCAGCGCACCCCTGTGAGGGGGAGATTGCATGTGTCCAGGATCTTCTTGTCACCCTTGCGGGTGAGATGCTCCATCAGCACAATGCAGCGCTTTGCGCCGCTGACCAGGTCCATCGCGCCGCCCATTCCCTTGACCATTTTTCGGGGGATCATCCAGTTGGCGATATCACCGCGGTTTGTGACCTGCATCGCTCCCAAGACGCTCATATCGATGCATCCACTGCGAATCATCCCAAAGGAATCTGCGCTGGAGAAGTAGCTGCAGCCCGTTAGCTCCGTGATCGTCTGTTTGCCCGCGTTGATCAGGTCAGCGTCCTCTTCGCCCTCATAAGGGAAGGGGCCAAAGCCAAGCATTCCGTTTTCTGATTGCAGGAAAACGGTCATCCCGTCGGGAATGTGGTTTGCAACCAGCGTCGGCATACCAATGCCAAGGTTGACATAGAAGCCATCTCTCAACTCTCGAGCGACGCGTTGGGCCATTTCGTTTCTAGTGAGTGCCATGGGTTTTGCTCCTTCAGGCCTGCGCTGCGTCTCGGGGCCGCACGGTGCGCTGCTCGATAGGTTTATCGTAGCGCTCGCCCTGAAAGATGAAGTTCACGTGAACACCTGGAGTGTGCACGTGGTCGGGTGGAATCTCACCCGGTTCCACGAGGTGTTCGACTTCCGCGATGGTGATTTTTCCAGCCGCCGCGATCATCGGATTGAAATTCCGGGCCGTCTTTCGGTAGACAAGGTTGCCGAAGCGGTCACCCTGATAAGCCTTCACAAAGGCGTAGTCACCTTCAATGGCCTCTTCGAGCACATAGCCGCGCCCAGAAAATTGTCGCGTCTCCTTCGCAGGCGATGCCTTGATGATGACGCCCTCATTGTCGTAGAGCATCGGGATGCCACCCTCTGAGACCCCAGTGCCATAGCCTGTGGCGGTGAAGAAGGCTGCGATGCCACTACCCCCAGCACGCAGGCGCTCTGCCAGGGTGCCTTGAGGCACCAACTCCACCTCAAGATCACCCCCCAAGAAGGCATTTTCGAAGAACTTGTTCTCGCCAACATAGCTCGACACCATCTTCTTTACCTGGCCATTGGAGAGCAGAATCCCCAACCCCTCGGTGTCGATGCCACAGTTGTTGCTGACGATGGCGAGATCTTTAGCGCCTTGCTCACGTAAGGCGCGGATCAAGTTTTCGGGGATGCCACAGAGGCCGAAGCCACCGACGAGGATCGTGCTTCCGTCAACAATTGGCTTGACGGCCTCGAGCGCACTTGAGACGACTTTGTTCATGAAAGACCCATCCTACGCAATGATCAAGGCGTTAGCCTCGCGCATTTGTCGGATGGATGCCAGCGCTTTGAGGTCGTGGACGAGTGAGAGAGAAGTGTGTCGAGACGTGATTCATGGCGGCTGCTTTGCTAACCTAAACATGAGTGTTCTTGTATGATGAGGTTCGGCTGTGCCCACTGAAAGGATCCTGATGCGACGTATGGCGTATCTTTCGCCACTTCTGGCGAGTTTGCTTTGGCTTGCCGCTTGTCCAGCGGGACGGGGGGAGGGGTGGGTCGTAGGATCGCTGTGGGTCGAAAATTGTCGTGAAGGGGAGCCGCTGGTGCGGAACGACGACTATGATCTTGGCGCCGATTTCTATGCAGGAGACCCCCTCTACGATAGCACTGACTCCGACTCTCAACGTCAGAACCGTCTGCTCTTGCGGATGCAGGAGACGAGCAACAGTGTCATGGAGTCCAACAGCCTGCTCTTGGAGTTGCAGGATCTGCAACGCGCTGCACAGTACTTTGTGCGGGGTGATCCTTTGCCGATCAGTGATGACAGCCTTGATCCGACGCTCACGGAGATCGATACGCTGGTGCGGTTACAACTCCAACTCTTCACCGTCTGTCCGCAGAATAGGGCAGCGCTCACAGGCACGGCGCGACCTCTCGTGGACCGCAGCATGCTGGATCCGTCTGCGTCGAGTTGCCTCTTGCCCGATAAGACCGCGCCGATTCCACCTGCCTGTCCCACGCTGAGCGACGCTCAGCGAACAGAACTCGACACCATCTGTGCCGACCTTGACTATGACGATCGGGAGGCGCGCACCCGCATCGAAGCCATCTTGGGGCAGGGCGAGACACCAGCCTGTCTCTACCTCTGCGAACTCGGTAATTTGAAGCGTGGAGGGTCTAGCGAGGGCCTTGAGGATTACCGACTCGACTACAATGAGACCATCGCTGGGGTTTTTGTTTCGCATGTCGCCGATGCGCGATCCTATCGCCTCGGCAGTTGTGCGG
Source organism: Deltaproteobacteria bacterium (assembly GCA_019314525.1). Classification (GTDB taxonomy): domain Bacteria; phylum Myxococcota_A; class Polyangia; genus JAFCZD01. The sequence continues at coordinate 10,263 of JAFCZD010000117.1, read as the reverse complement.
GCGCTGAGGGCACGCTCACGGGTCGCTTTCGCTTCAACTTGGTGCGCAGCCGCGCCGCGCAGCCCTTCCCCTAGATCTTCGCGGTGTTCTGAACGGTTCATCATTTCCGCAAATCTGTTCGGCACGGCTCACGTCGCGCCTCAATGAGCTTCATGTCAAAGCACGAGAGTCTCGAGCTACAAATCGATGAGTTGGCTGGTGGTGGCGCGGGTGTGGCGCGCGACGGCGAGGGACGGGTTGTCTTTGTTCATGGGGCAGTGCCAGGTGATCGGGTGCAGGCGCGCATCACTCGTCGCCGCTCCTCCTTCGCCGAGGCTGAGATCCTCGAGGTGCTTGAGGCTTCGTCTCACCGAAGAGAGCGCTCTTGCCCCCTGGCTGACCGCTGTGGTGGCTGCCCTTGGCAGCATGTGGATTATAGTGAGCAGGTGGCTGCGAAGAAAAGCTTGCTGGAAAACGCGATGAGGCGGGTCGCAGAGGTCGTCTCCTTCTCGGCCGCCCCAGCAGAGCTTGGCTATCGGCGGCGAGCACGATTCACATGGGAGCGTAGAGGACGGAAGCTAACGCTGGGCTTCGCTCGGTGGCGTAGCCGTGATTTGGTGGACGTGGAGTGTTGCCCCGTGCTCGTGCCCGCGCTTCAAGAGGCGTTGGCGGCGTTGCGCGCCCATTTGAACGCCTGGAAGGGAGAGGGTAGGGGCAGCGCGCTCCTGCTCCACGGGCGTGAGGGGGTGCATCTGAGCTTGCGCGTTGATCAGGGGGCGCCGCCCATAGGGCCGCGCCAAGACCCCATCGTGGGTGGGATGCTCTGGCGCCGAGATCGGGTACTTCAGCGCTGGGGCATGGAGGCTGTGTCTCTGGATGAGCGCCCTTTGTCGGCCAGCGCGGGGGCATTTACCCAGGCAAATGCAGAACAAGACGAGTGTTTGCGTGGTTGGATCTCCGAGTGGACCGGAGAGGAACCCGGACCCATCCTCGAACTCTACGGCGGCGTAGGTAACCTCACCTCCGCGCTGGCGCACCCTGAGCGGGCCGTGACCGTGGTGGAGTCATCACCCGAGGCAATCCGCTGGTTCAAGAAGAACATCGGCGCCATGGAGGGCAGGGTGACGTTGATGGAGGGTGAGGCCGAAGGAGCCACACACATGCTCCTGGCGCAGGGGGCTAGCTTCGCCGGGGTGGTGCTGGATCCACCCCGGGAAGGCGCCAAGGAGGTGATGGCATCCATTCTTCAGCTGCGACCAGGGTGGATTATTTACGTCAGCTGCGACCCCATGACCTTGGCGCGCGACCTCGGCACGCTCTCAGCAGGTGGATACGCTGTGGAGGCGCTGCGTGGTCTAGACATGATGCCTCAGAGCACGCACATAGAGGCTGCTGCACTGCTGCGCCTCGACAACACCGAGGTCGCAGGCTAAAAACACGCATCATGCTGCGTCCCCTACTGCTCATCCTTCTCTTCGGTTTTCTGCTGCCTTCCTCTGTGTGGGCAGATGACGCGCTGGACAAGGTGACTGGCACGGAGGGTTGGCGTGAGGGAGCATCCTCCGATCCGCGGACCGAGTGGCGCGATTGGCTTCACGCGCGGAACGCATGGCGCGCTGCCCTGCGTTCGCTGCGCATCGAGGCGGCGCGCAATCGGCAACTCGCTGCGCTGCGGCGAAAACGCGACAAGGCGAGAGCCTTCCGGAAAACTGCGCGGCCCAAGAGCTTCGACCGTGGATCGCCAGCAGCAAAGCCCCAGCATCGGATCCGTATCTATCGCGGTACAGCTGATGAGGATGAAGACGACGAAGAGGATGAGGTCGATGAGGACGCTGAGGGGTCGAAGGTGCCACTGGAGCGCCTCCACAACACGCGCGACAGGCGCTGACGAGAGGAGGAGCCCATGGCACGCAAGGTCTCGCGCGGTCGAAAGGCAGCCCAGAGCGATCCCATCGATGCCGTAGAGGCAGGCCAGCTGGCTCGTGTGTATTACGTTTGTGGTGAGAGCTTTCCACGGGATCGTCTCATCGCCGCGGTGCGAAAGGCTGTGGTGGGCGACGACGCGAACGCGTTCAATTACGATGCCCTGCAGGGAAAAGAGCACCCCGCAGCACAGATCCTGGCTGCTGTACGTACGATGCCCATGCTTGGCGGGCAGCGGCTCGTGCAAGTCCGTGATGCTCACGAGATCAAGGCTGATGAGCTGAACAAGTTGCTACCAGCCATTGAAGATCCGTCGCCCTATGCTGTGCTCTTGATGGTGGGTGAGTCGGCGGATTTGCGGTTGAAGTTCTTCAACGCGGCGAAGAAGGCTGGTGCTGTCGTGCACCGTTACGAGGGTATCAAGGAGCGGCAGGCCCCAGGATGGGTTGCCACCGAAGCAAGGCGGGCCAAGATTCGCCTTGGTCCTGGAGCCGCGGAATGTGTGGCCGACGCTGTGGGTACCGACCTGGCGCAGCTGGCCGGTGCTCTCGAGCAGCTCTCGCTCTATGTGGGCGAGGGGCAAGCGGTGGAGATGCGCGATGTGGAGGAACTGCTGGCCCAGACTCGTCAGCGCTCGATCTTCGAGCTCACCAACGCTGTAGGCCGTCGGGACCGTCGAGAAGCGATGCTGGTGCTCAAGCAGATGCTCGAGGCGCGGGAGCCAGCGCTGCGTATTTTGGCGATGCTGGCTCGCCATGTGCGCCAGCTCTGGTCAGCCAAAGAGGTCGCCGCGGGAGGTGCTGGGGAGAAGGCTATAGCAGATCAAGTTGGCATTCACCCCTTCTTCGTCAAAGACATTCTACAGCAGGCCCAGCGCTTCGAGATCAGCACCTTGCGGCGCACGCATCGCGCCCTAACGGCGGCTGACCAGCGACTGAAGTCAAGCCACATCAGTGATGCTTTGGTGCTCGAGCAGCTGGTGTTGCAGCTCTGCGGCTGACCATGAAAAAAGGAGCGTAGACGCAACGAAACAGCGTGAAGCGGTGTGCTTCACACTGAATGCTTGTTGCCAAACCACCTACAGTTTGTTGACGGCTTGGGTCAGACGCGAGACGAGGCGTGATGCGCGCACTTTGGGGATGATCCCCTTTTGTGCACAACGATCGATCAGCGGTATGGTTTTACCGAGGACCTCTTGTGCAACCGTCTTTTCTTTCTCTTGTAGCGCTACACGCACACGCTTGATAAAGGTGCGCATGGTGGACCTAAAGAAACGATGGTGTGCCTGACGTTGGATACGCTGGCGATTACGCTTTTCAGCTTGACGATGATTGGCCACGGCTTTTCTCCAAGCCTAATATTTCACTTTGACGCGTACGATGCACACGTCGACAATTGGAACCGCGAGCAAATAACACCAACTCCCCAAGGTGTCAAGGTTGGAAAAGCACAGCGATAAGAAGGCGGTAGACGCCGACCCTGGGCTCTCGGAGCCATCGACCCTCGCGCGTTCAGCGGGCCTGGTGGGTCTGCTGACCCTTGCGAGCCGCGTCTTGGGGCTGGTGCGCGACTCGGTGGTGGCAGCATTTTTTCGCAAAGAACACACAGACGCCTTCTTTGTAGCGTTCACCATTCCCAACGTGCTGCGGCGACTCCTCGCTGAAGGCGCCCTGACTGTGGCGTTCATCCCCGTCTACACGGAGTACCTGGAAAACAAAGGGAAAGACGCCGCTCGTCAGCTGCTGGCGAACACCCTTGGCGCGACGCTCCTCGCCTTGCTCATCGTCACCACTCTCGGTGAGGTCTTTGCCCCGCAGCTGGTTTGGCTCTTTGCTGAGGGCCTTGGAGAGGGGCAAGTCCTCGCGACGTTGTTGACGCGCTTGATGTTTCCCTTTTTGGTCACCGTTGCCCTAGTCGCACTGGCCATGGGAGTGCTCAACACACATCGCCACTTTTTGGCCCCGGCGGTGGCACCTGTGCTGCTCAACGTGGGGATCATCGGTAGCGTGATGCTCGGAGTGGGGCAGATGGTGCATGTTGGCCTACCACGTGTGGGAGCCCTGGCGCTCGGTGTGATCATCGGGGGTGTGCTGCAGTTGCTGTTGCAGTTGGCGCCTCTGGCGAAGAGGGATGCCCTGCTGCTCCCACGCTTCGGGTTGGCGCATCCAGGGGTGGTGCGCATCGCCAAGCTGATGTTGCCTTCGTTGTTTGGTCTCGCCATCTACCAGATCAATATCGTGCTCTCGCGTCGCTTCGCCTCCTTTTTGCCCGATGGTTCCATCAGCGTGCTCTATTATGCCCAGCGCTTGATCGAGTTTCCCTTGGGCGTCTTCGCCGTGGCTATCGCCACGGTCTCCATGCCAAACCTCTCAGGCCACGCTAAAGCAGGGGAGATGGACAAGGTCAAGGCGACCTACCGCTTCGCCCAGCGTATCGCGATCTTTCTCATGCTGCCGGCAACCGCCGGGCTTTGGGCTCTGGGCGAGCCCCTCGCGTCCGTGCTCTTCCAGCGTGGTGCGTTCACCCACGAGATGGCGCAGCAGACGGGCATCACGTTGGCGGGCTTCGCGCTCGGTCTTCTGGCAGCTGGAGGAGTGCGCCAGACGGCTCCCGTCTTCTTTGCTTTGGAAGATACCCGCACCCCTGTGGCCATCTCAGCGGTCGCGTTGGTGGTCTTCGTGTTGGCAGCTCTGGTGCTCAAAGGGCCTTTGGGAACCTTGGGATTAGCTTTGGCGGTGGCGCTGGCGTCGAGCGTGAACTTCGTGCTCATGGTGACGTTCTTGCGTCGCCGCATTGGCCCCCTGGGGCTACACGAGATTCTTAACTCCACCTGGCGGGCTGCCTTGGCGAGCGTTGCTTGTGGGTTGGTGGCATGGCAGGTGGCGGGGCTGGGGCGCTGGGAAGAGGGCGGTGGGGCGCTGATCAACTATGTGATGCTCGTGATGGCGGTAGCTGCTGGTGGCTTAGCCTACGTCATCGCCTGTCGTCTCCTTGGTTCTCCTGAGTTGGGTGAGCTTTTAGGGGCTATGCGTCGTCGCGGGAGAGCCAAGTGACCATGAGGAGAGCGTGCCGATGAGAGATATCACCTGCGCCGAATTGCCTTCTGTCGTGCGCGTGGGGCACGCAACGGACAATCAGGGCCTTACGGGGTGCACGGCTATTGTCTTCCCCAAAGGGGCTGTGTGCGGCCACGCCGTGGCGGGCGTCGCGACAGGTTCTCGCGAGCTGCCTACCACCACACCTCGTCACTCAGTGGAGCGTATCCATGGGGTGGTCTTCTGCGGGGGCAGCGCCTTCGGGCTCGCCGCCGCTGACGGCGTCATGCGTGAACTGGAAGCGGTGGGTATCGGTCACCAGACGGGAAAGGGGCTGGTGCCCATCGTGCCGGCGGCTGTGGTCTACGATCTCCACATAGGGGATCCCACGGCACGACCCGATGCGGCCATGGGCGCTGCTGCCGCTCGAGAGGCCCTTGGCGGCGGCGCAGCTCATCTTCGCGGGAATGTGGGCGCTGGGATTGGCGTGAGCGCTGGCAAGCTTCTGGGGCCTGAGCGCGCCACAAAGACTGGGATTGGGCAAGCAGGCGTCATCAAGGGAGACCTCGTCGTCGCGGCCCTGGCTGTGGTCAACCCTGTGGGCGAGGTGCATCACATGGAGGATGGTCGCCTGCTCGCCGGGGTGCGCCAGAGCGCAACATCAAACCGCCTCGTTGCAGCGCGAGAGATCCTTCAGCAGCGTCTGCACCAGGACCCTTTGCACCACAACACGACCCTGGCCGTTGTGGCGACCACCGCCAAGCTCTCTCGCACAGAGGCCTGCTGGATCGCCGAGCAGTCCACTGTGGCCTTGGCGCGACACATTGAGCCGCCCTTCACGCGTCACGATGGGGACGTACTCTTTGCCGCTTCTGTGGGAGATGAGGCTGTGGAGCTGCACTTCTTGGCGATGCTGGTGCGTGAGGCGTTGGGCTGGGCGCTCACCGACGCTTGCCTCGCCGCCAAGGATTTGGGTGGTTTGCCCGCGTGTGGATCTCTCGAGGTGCCCTGAATTCAGTCCTTCGTGGCCGCTTTTGCCTCAAGCCAGCGCAGGAGCAGCTCACTCTCCTCACACTCACGCATATCGCCCCCCGCTTTGAGCACCTTGGCTTCGAGATAACGGAAGCGCTTGTCGAAGCGCTCATTGGCCAGCCGCAGCGCATCTTCAGGCTGGATCCCCATCTCTCTTGCCCAGGCGGCCACAGAGAAAAGCAGGTCGCCGACTTCCCGGCGCGCCGCTTCTGTGTCGCCCGTGGAGAGGGCTTCATCAACCTCGGCCAGTTCTTCACCGACCTTCTCACGAGCTTTTTCACTGTCGCGCCAGCGGAAGCCCGCTTTGGCCGCTTTGCGGGTGAGTTCATGGCTGCGGTGCAGCGCAGGCAGGCCGCGAGGCACGCCATCCAGCGTACTCTTGCGCGTGGCGGCCTTTTCTTTCGCCTTGATAGCCTCCCAGTTGACGAGCACCTCGTCAGCGTCGGCGACCTCGACGTCACCAAAGACGTGGGGGTGGCGGCGGATGAGTTTGTCGCCGATTCCTTGTATGACAGCCCCCATTTCAAATCCCGCCAATTCGCTCTGGAAGACGATCTGCAAGAGCACATCGCCCAACTCTTCACAGTGGGCCCTAGGCTCGCCGCTGTCGATGGCGTCGATGAGCTCGTAGCACTCTTCGATCAAAAAAGGCTTCAATGTTTCAAGCGTTTGTTCGTGATCCCAGGGGCAGCCATCTGGCCCGAGAAGCCGCTTCATGATCGCGATCAACCAGTGAAGATCACCGCGCAGATAGGAGGTCTCGAGAGGGTATGCTCCCTTACTTTCGGAGGTGGGGAAATCTCTCCCGTTGTTCATCTTGATCCTTCTGCTATAGAAAAGGGTCTAATGGGCAATTGCCCTTCGCTTATTTGTCACACCTGCTCCATTCGTTCCAGACCTTTGGTGGGGCGGAGAAGGTGGGCGGTGGCAAGAGTCAGTCTGTAACGGGGGAAGGGGGAGGAGGTTCGGATGAAGAGAATCGGATTTGCTGTGATGGCGTCGCTCCTTACTGTGGGGTGTAGTGGTGAGGAGGGGGCTGTCAATGAAAGGGCTGGCACGGCCCCACAAGCCGTGGTTACACCTGCTGTGATGCTGCCGGCGGCTATTGCGCAGCGGCCTCATCTGGCGACGGTCTCGCAGCTTGCCAAGCAGCATGTCCCTTCGAGCCTCTTCGAAAAACACCTCAACCCACGCATGCTGCCCAAGTGGAAGACCTCCTGGGAGCGCGACCTCGAAGCGGGCAAGGGTATGAGCTGGTTTGGTCCCGACCCACGCTCGCTTCACCCAGAGGATTACGCCATCACGCAGGCCCCAGCGGCAGACGTGCGCGTCATCGCTGAGCACGAACAATCTCAGGCGGTGGTCTATGGCTGGCCTCCTATGGGTGACGCAGGCATCGACAAGACCTTCATCGACACGGTGGTAGGCAGCTATGGCGTGGTGCCTGTGATCCTCGCCTACACGGACAGCGCCCATAGGAGTTGGTATCACCAGGTGCTCACGGCGGCTGGCCTCGACATGACCGACGCCACAAAGATCACTTTCTGGCAGACCCCCCTCGACAGCGTCTGGACGCGTGACTATGGGCCGGTGGCGGTGCAGTCGACCAGCACGAGCCCCAAGGTGGCCTTCGTCGATTTTCGCTATTACACCGGTCGTGCCCTTGACGATCAGGTCCCCACGGCCTTGGCGGAAGAGTGGGGCATCAACGTTTATCGCCCCAACATGGACTTTGAGGGCGGTAACTTCACCAATACGTCCGATGGCCTCTGCATGGCGACCCTCGGCGCGCTCTGGTTCAATACGCAGATCGGTCAGAGCGCCGTGGAGGATATCTTCGAGCAATACCTCGGCTGCAAAAAGAGCCTCTTTCTCACACCTCTCGAGGGAGAAGGCACCACCCATATCGATATGCTCACGCGGCTGGCTTCGGATACAACGATGCTGATCGGGGAGTACTATGACTCAAGCAAGATCTGCTACAGTTCAGGAGCATGTGAAACAAGTTCGGAGCTTTCCTGCAATAGCAATCCCAAGTGCACCTGGAATTCTCTCTATAGAAGTTGCGAAATTGCGGTGAGCTGCCGAGGCCTGACCAAGAGTTCGTGCCTGCAGGAATCGTTTCAATGTGCGTGGGATGGCAACCAGCTCGTGCTTGACGCCAACGCGGCCCTGGTGGGATCCACCACCACGCCCAATGGTACAGCGATGAAGGTTGTGCGTATACCGATGCCCGACCCTGGAAATGCCTGGGGTGAGCGGATCTGGCGCACTTACACCAACTCGTTGATCCTCAAGGGGGCCAGCAAGAAGGTCGTTTTGATCCCCGTTTATGCTGATGAGGACAGCCAGGAGACCAAGGCCATGCAGGCCTACACCACAGCTTTCGGGGCAGGGTGGGACCTGGTGAAGATCGAGTCTGCTGCGATCATTCCCTATGGCGGCGCGATGCACTGCATCTCGATGCAGATCGGCATGGGGCAGCGCAGCAAGATCGAAGCGGACCCTGCAGCGCTTTGTGGCGCGACCTCGCGGACGTGCAGGGTCGTGACCCCCTGTGGCAACGTCAACACCGTTGGTTGTTGTGACGGCAGCAAGGTGAGCTTCTGCGACAAGGGCACGTTGATCGACTATGAGTGCGGCGTTTATGGCTGCGGTTGGACGACGAGCACAGACGGATCCTATTACGATTGCGGCGGCGACGGAGAGGACCCCACCGGGGATTACCCCCTGCAGTGTGGCGGGCTCCCAGATGGTGGCATCACAGTCCCTGACGCTGGTACTCCTATCCCATGCGGTGACGTCGCCTACGAAGGATGCTGCGATGGCGACGTGGTGCGTTGGTGCGACAATGGCGTGGTCGAAGAGAAAATCTGCGCTGATGGCACCTGTGGATGGGACGCGCTGCTCGGCGCCTATAACTGCAACACCAATGGTGCAGCGGAGCCCAGCAACACCTATCCTCAGGCGTGCACAACATCGGTACGCCTGGACGCGGGCACACCTAGTGACGTGGGCACAATACCCGGCGACGCAGGCACAATACCCGGCGACGCAGGCACGGACATCACAGCAGATTCCATGCCCATGGTGAACGACGCGTCGGCCTCCCTCGACAGCAATGACCCGAAGGCGGATGGTGGCACCGTGCCCACATCGGATAGCTCGACCACCAGGGGGGACGTGTCCAGCAAGGAGGCCTCCAGCGGTTGTGCTGTCGCTCCTGTGCCAAGCGCACCTCCCTTCGTGCTCCTCGCCCTTTTAGGCCTCGCATTCGTGCGTCGCCGAGGCTAAAACGCCGCTGAAGAGGCTTGAATTTGGCACAACTCCCCCCCGGCACCGTCCGAGAACACTTGTCGTTTGGTGATAATGGTCATTTGGCTCAGATGTTCGGGCCAGGTAGCAGTCACCTGAAGCTCATCGCTGAAGAGCTTGGCGTTCAGATCTCCAGCCGAGGCAACGAGGTCAGCGTCGTCGGCGCCCTTGAGCAGGTGGAGCAAGCCAAGGCGCTGCTTGAGCAACTCTACAGCCTGGTTCAACGGGGCCAGGAGTTCGACGAAGGAGATGTCCGCCGGGCGGTTGGGGCGATTCGGGGGCAGAGTTCTCTCAGCGTAAGCTCAATCTTCGCCGACCGTCTGCTTGTCACGCCAGAGGCGACGATCAAGCCCAAGGGGCTGGCCCAGAAGCGCTATGTGGATGCTATCCGCGAACATGACATCGTCTTTGGTGTAGGCCCTGCGGGCACTGGCAAGACCTACCTTGCGATGGCTATGGCTGTGGCCGCGCTCACCCAAAACCGGGTCAAGCGCATCATCCTCACGCGGCCAGCAGTGGAAGCTGGCGAGAAGCTCGGTTTCCTTCCTGGGGATCTGATTGAAAAGGTGAACCCCTATTTGAGGCCACTCTATGACGCCCTGCACGATATGCTTGAGGTCGACCGTACTGAGGCGATGCTGGCAAGGGGGCAAATCGAAGTGGCGCCCCTCGCGTTTATGCGTGGACGTACCCTCAATGGATCCTTCGTTATTCTGGACGAGGCGCAGAATAGCACCAGCGAACAAATGATGATGTTCCTCACCCGTCTGGGCTTTGACTCCAAAGCGGTCATCACAGGCGATGTGACTCAGGTCGATTTGCCCAACGGGCAACGCAGTGGTCTCTCGGAGGCCGTGGATCTCTTACAAGAGATCGAAGGAATTGCGCTCTGCCCCTTCAGTGATGCTGATGTGGTGCGTCATCCTCTGGTGAAGAAGATCATCAAGGCCTATGAGCTTCGGCGGGCCTCTCCACGACC
>JAFCZD010000116.1 GCA_019314525.1 Deltaproteobacteria bacterium | reverse complement strand
AGCAGACAATCCTCGCGACACCCCGCTGAAACGAGCGTACAAAACAAGAGCGCCACAAACGCTCGCCGACTGAGAGCTGGAGCCCGAGGGTACATGGGCGTATCTTAGCACCTCTGCACGATGAACTGTTGAGCTTCGCAGGAGCCACACCTTGAAGACTATTCACGAGATGCCGCCAGAGGTCTGTCGCCGCATCCGAGCGATCTACACCGACATCGATGACACCATCACCACCGACGGACGCGTGCCAGCGGCGGCCTATGCCGCCCTCTGGCGAGCCTTTGAGGCCAAGCTGCGGGTGGTGCTGGTCACCGGCCGCCCCGCGGGCTGGTGCGACCACCTGGCCCGCATGTGGCCGGTGAGCGCCGTCGTAGGAGAAAACGGCGCCCTCTGCTACGCCATGGTCGAGGGCAAGCTCGAGCGCCTCTACGCGGAGCGCCAAGGGGACGCGGTGGAGCGCCTGGCCGCCATCGAAGCCGACGTCCTCGCGGCTGTCCCCGAGGCCTGCGTCGCCTCCGATCAACCCTTTCGCCTCTACGATCTCGCCATCGACTTCGCAGAGGAGGTAGGCCCCCTACCAGAGGCTGATATCGATCGCATCGTCGAGGCCTATGAGCGCCATGGGGCTGTGGCGAAGGTGAGCTCGATCCACGTCAACGGCTGGTTTGGACGCTTTGACAAGTTGAGCATGTGCCAGCGCGCCAGCGAGGCCTTCTTTGGCGGTCCCCTCGACGTTGAGCACGCCACCTATATTGGAGACTCTCCCAACGACGTGCCGATGTTCGCTCACTTCCCTCATGCGTGCGGTGTGGCCAACGTGCAAAAGATGGCACACCGCATGGATGCTTTGCCGAGCTATCTGGCAGACCAAGAGGGAGGCGCGGGCTTTGCCCAGATCGTCGATCATATCCTCGACGCGCGCCGCGGCTAAACCGTCCAATCATCGGCCAGCATGGTCCCACTCGAAATATGCAACGCCTTGGCTGAGGTGTTGCGCACCGTCACCTCCCCACGCACGATCACGTCTCGCCCGAAGTGAACATCCCCTTGGACGCGCAAGCGTCGGCAGCCCAGCAAGGAGACGGGGTGGGGAAAGCGTAACTCGAACTCCTCCACCCCGCGATAGAAGCGCTCGTCGAGTTCGATGAGCGGTGGCCCCCAGGTCACGTCGCGCGCCTCACTCAGCCTCAGGCCTCCCTCATCGTCCAAGGTGTAGGCGTCAGAGCGCACTGCCAAGAGATCGCAGGTGGCCTTCACAGGAGCAAAACGCTGGCGTGGGACCCTCACACCGATGGCGCTGGAGAACGCGCCCACGGCGGCCCCCATGGCGGTCTCCAACTGCGCCACCTCTGTGCCATCAACGCTCTTGGGGTTGACGATGAGGGGCAGCTGCAGCGCGCCTGCGTCGACCTTCGCGGCGAGGGCGGGCAGGTTCCACCAGAGACTGTTGGTGTTGAACACCGAGAAACGGCCGATGTCCTCGAAGGCGGCTATGTGCTCGGCGGAGACCTGCGCCCGCTCGAGCAGAGTGAGCTGCCCCCCCCGACGGACGAGGGTGCCACCTTTGCGATCGGCGGCGGTCTTGGGGGTGACCTCCATGGCGAAGTCGACGTTATTTGCCGCGAGGTGCTGGAGGATCCGTGGATCCACCGTGGCCCCCAGGTTGTCGGCGTTGCTGACAAAGGCCCAACGGTAGCCACGCTCGATAAGCCGCTCCAGCAACCCTGAGAGGGAGAGGGCCAGGTAGATGTCGCCGTGGCCAGGGGGAGCCCAGCGCTCCTCACCATGGTGGTGTTGCAGCGGCCGCTGCGTGTTTGCGTCGATCCGGGGCACCTTATGCTGCAAAAAGTCGAGGGGCAGCGCCCCCTGGGAAAAACCGCTCAGCTCCCTGAGGGAGTCCTCTCGCGTGCGAAAACTGTTCATCAAGAGCAACGGAACCTCGACCTGATGCATGCGACGGAGGGCTTCGAGATGATCGGCGATCACGCGCAGGAAGCTGCGCCCTTCGCGCACGGAGATCAACGACTTCGCGCGATGAAGCTTCATCGTGGTGCCAAGACCGCCGTTGAGCTTGATCACCACCAGCTTGGCCAGAAGCTCACGTGCTCGCCCCGGATCACCCTGGGCCGGATCAGCATGGGCCGGATCACCATGAGCCAGGTCTCCATAGTCGATGACGTCGCTCTGCCCAATCTCGGAGATTTCATCCCACGGAATCTTGCCGCTTTCACCAGCGCGATAGCGCGCATATTGGGCACGAAAGCTGGCGATCAAACCCTCTGGCTGCCCCTCATCGCGCATCTGCGTGGCAAACTCCGCGAACTCTCCCTCGCTGCGCTGGATATCCATCATAGGGGGCGCACGATAGCACCACCATGACCAACCGCAATCTCGCCGCGGGCACGGGGGAGAGTTTTTTCCACCAGTTAATTGGCGTTCTACGGTCCATTCGCCGACTCTAGAGGCAAAACCAACCACCAAGGAGCCGCCATGTCGTTGATCTTGGCCATCATCCTCATCGCCATCGCGCTCGTGCTGGGCCTCTTCTTCGGCATGCTCTTCGACTCCAGGCAACACCTACCCGAGATCGAAGAGCTGCGCCGGGCCGCCCAGGACTCCCAACTCGCCAAGGCGGACACCCTGCGGCAAATCGGTGAGGTGCAGAAGTCGCGCGAGGTGATCAAACGTGACTTCGAAAAAGCCCATGGAGAGCTGCAGGAGGCCTTGAAGAAGGCTGAGGATCTCGAAGGCGCCATCACCCTTGAGCGCGACGCGGGGCTCGAGAAAGACGAGGCGCTGACCCTGGCCCAGCAAGAGCTCAAGTTGGCCCAGGGTGAAATCACGCAGCTCACTGAGGCATCGAGCGCGGCCCAAGAGAAACTCGCCGTGACCCAGGCCAAGCTCGCCCCTGCCGAAAAAGCTGCGAAGGCAGCCAGCTCGGTCAAAAAGCAGCTCGAGATGGCAAAGAAGATGAACGAGCAGGGACAGAACAAGCGGCAGGCGCTGCAAACCGAGTTCGAGGCGCTGCAAGCCGAGTTCAAAACGGGTCAGGCCAAGGTGGAGGCTGCTCAAGCCGAGGTTGAAGCGCTTCAGGCCAAGGTGGAGACCCAGCAGGCCGAAATCGAAACGACCAAAGCCGAAGCCAAGGCCCCCCAGGGCCCAGTCTCCCTGATGGACGCCATCGACGCTGATCCCAACCTCAACGCCGGCCAGCGTGAGACCGTGCGAATGATCGCCAGCCGTTTCCTCGGCAAGCGTGGCTAGCTGGGGTCGCTAGCTGAGGTCGCTAGCCGACCTCTGGCCGGGACCGCCTACCAGGGACGAGCCTGCTCCCCGTAGCGCTCCTTGAACTTTTCGGGAGAGAGCCCCGCGGCCTTGGAGAGTTCTACGAGGGCCTGCCCCTCGAAATCAGCCGAGCCCAGACGCAGCATATAACGTCGGGCCAAAGCGTAAGCGCTCGAGTCGACGTCTACACGTCGCACTCTCATGCGGCCCGTCTTCGGGTCGAGCAGCTCGGAGAGGCGCAAGGGCATGATGTCCGCGCCCCGCATGCAAACGAGCACACCGGTGTTTCCCCCGCGCAGCGAGCGAATGGCCGCGCTGCCCAAATCCTGGGTGTACTCCATGTCCATAGCGGTGGGGCTCGCACAGCGCAGCTCGTAGCCGATATTCTTGTCGACGATGGTGACCTTCACGCCCTGGTCAGCCAGCGCTTGCCGCACACGCTGCTTGAGGATCTTGCCGAAAGGTAGCTCGGCCAAGCGCACATGGCCGTGCTCATCACGCTCCACGTCCTTGATCTCGGAGAATCCGTCTTGGTCCACGCTCTCGGCTGCACCCTCAGCGATGATCGCCACACCGTAGTTCCGGCCCGCAGCGCGATGCTTGATGATCCCACCCTCGAGGATGCGCGTCATCTGTGTGAGGGGCACCTTCTTGTCGCGAAACTCCTCGGGAATAATCGTCAGCGTCGCCCCAGCAGCCTTGCCCATGCCAAGGGCGAGGTGTCCCGCGCTGCGCCCCATGGCCACCACGAAGTACCAGCGCTGCGTCGTCTTGGCGTCCTCCATCAGGTTACTGATCAGATCGACTCCCACCTGGCGCGCGGTTTGATATCCAAAGGTGGGAATTCCAGAGGGCAGGGGCAGGTCGTTGTCAATGGTCTTGGGCACATGGGCGATCTCGATCTCGCGACCAGTGAGCTTGTCCACTTGGCTCGCCGAGAACGCAGTGTCGTCGCCACCGATGCTCACCAGGTAATCAACCTCGAGCTCACGCAGAGCGCGGATGGTGCGCTCCATCTTGCCAGGATCACGAGCCGGCGCCTCGCGCGAGGTGCCGATAATGGATCCGCCCTGGAGGTGGATCCGTGAGACGTCGTCGACGTTCAGTTTTTGGATGTGGGTCGTGTCGCCTTGAGCCAACCATTTGAAGCCTTCGAGCACACCCAACACGGTGAGCCCATTTTCAATAGCCTCAATGGTGACCGCTCGAATGACTCCGTTGATACCAGGGGCAGGGCCACCACCAACAACGATGGCCAACGTTTTACCCCGGTTTTCCGTCAACAGGGGTGGCGAGATCTCAATATCCATGGGTCTTCCTCCTCGTTCGCTTAGCTGCGCGGGGCGCATCCTACATGTAGGACCTCTCCCACCGCAAGTCGTGGGAGAGAAGACCTCGTCGTGAGGGTGGAGAGGTGCTAGATCCCAGACATGGAACATCATGGCGACCTGATGGTCGAAACGATCGAAAATGGCCCCTTCGCTGAGAATTGTTATATCGCGATGGATCGTGAATCCCATGACGCGCTCTTGATTGATCCTGGAAGCGAGCCAAAGCGGATTGGTGCGCGCATCGAAGAGATCCAAGCGCACGTGGTGGCTATCGCCAACACCCACGGTCATATTGATCATGTGGGGGCTGTAGCCCCACTCCAAGAGAAACTCGGAGTCCCCTTTCTTCTCCACCCCGCTGAACGCCCTTGGATCGATCAGCTGCCTGTTCAAGCCTCCATGTTTGGCTTGGGGTCAGTGCAAATCCCAACCATCGATGCCCCCCTCAAGGCCGGCCAAGAGCTCGAGGTGGGGGGCCTGAAGGCTCAGGTCCTGTTTACACCGGGTCACTCTGCGGGCGGTTGTTGCTTCTACTTCGAGGCACAAGGCGTTGTATTTGTTGGAGATACACTCTTCCAGCGCTCTATTGGTCGCACTGACCTGCCAGGTGGCGATCATGGAGTGCTTCTCGAGGCAATCACAAAGAACCTGCTCTCTCTCGATGACTCGGTGGTGGCTTTTTGTGGTCATGGGCCCTCGACCCTGATTGGCGCCGAACGGGAACACAATCCTTTTCTTGCCCATTAGCCCTGTGACTTCCAGCTTGGACCTGGGGGGGAAGTCACCATGTAGTCAAGCGTAACCATTTGAGACACACCCCTTCCAACATACTGTAACTACTAAGCAATTAATCGCGAATAGGCGCAGGGTGACATCGCTTCAACCTCGGCATCGCTCTTGCTCTTAAAGGACGCAGGAGGCTCCGATGCCACGACGTTCCTTGATTCTCAACGCACTGCTCGCTGCCACGATGAGCCTAGGCATAAACGCCTGCAATCATGGGGAAATAAACAATATGCTCCCCGACCCTGGTAGCTCGATTACGGTGCCTCCTTGCACAGATGCACTCAGTTGTTGCTCGCCCGAGGAGCTGCGCTGTGAAGGCAACCCTGATGGTGTCGTCATCTGCACCTGCGACGCGCTCTGGGACTGCAGCAAGAACCCCGACAAATGTGAGAAGACTCTGCCCATGCCCGGAGGTGGCAATAGTTGGGACTGCACCTGGACTGAGTTCGCCTATACCTGCAAGGCCTCTGGCAGCCAAGATCAGCCCCCTGTAGGCGGTGGCGACTGGAATTGCAGCTATGACGAGCAGTCGGGCCAATGGGTCTGCACTGAGCCTCCGCCCAACCCAACCAATATCACCGGCAATAGCGACTGGCGTTGTGAAGTGGATGCTGAGGGCAACCTTCTCGTCTGTTATCCCATCGTACCTGACGGCTCCACCACGACCACACCCCCGCCCCCTCCACCACCACCTGTGGGCACCGCCGGCTGGAGTTGCGAAGAGAACGCAAACGGGCTGCAAGAATGCACCAAAGATGGTGGCATCCCCGATGGCGGCGGCGACTGGCAATGCCACCTGATGGTGGAGACGAATACATGGATCTGTGTGGGCACAAGCGTCCCTGGCGCCCCCGATGGCAGCGGTGATTGGAATTGCGATCAGAGCGAGCTCAATGGTGTGCAGGTCTGGATCTGCCGCAAGCCCAACGAGCCAGGCGAAGACACCCCAGACGGAGGCGGGGATTGGGCCTGCACCAAGGACTCCGAGTTCGGCACGATTTGCGAAGAGACCGATGGGCCACCAGAGCCTCCAGGCATGACCGCAAAGAGCGGCGACGAAGCCTGCATCCCCGGCACGAAGCGCTGGTGTGATGGTTTGGATTACTGCGGCTGGGGCCAGATGACCTGTAACCCAGATGGGACGTGGCCTACCAAGCGTTTGAGCAACGGGAAGCTCGTGTATGACTGCAGAGAGCTTTCGGATGGAGCACGCCCTAACACTCAGTGTGCCTGCTACTTCTTCTTCTACAATGGCTCGTGTTGTGAACGCCCCGATTGCATCATTCCCGATGACTACACGCCGCAAATCTGCCCCAAGAGCAACGGCGGGCTCTGCGATTACTGCAACCCCCAAACACCTGAGTGCAAGACCTCGGGTTCGATGTGTCTGGTGACCAGCCAGGGCGAATCATTCTGTGGTCAAGAATGCTCAGCCCTGAAGCCCTGCCCCACAGGTTATGCCTGTCATGGCACTTCGACCTCCGTGGGGACCCGGTACCAATGTGTTCCTGCCGATCAAAGCTGCTATTTCTAACCCGCCATTTCTCCCCTGCATTTATGCCCGCCACTTCTGCCCGCCGGTCCTCCCATTAGACGGGGGTGCGATCTCCCCCCACACACACCTACAGCACTAGAATAAAAGAGTTTTTGGACACTGACGCACTCCATGATATACGTGGGCTGATCCTTCAACATAGAGTGAGGCCCCATGCATTTGATCGTCGTTGAACACGATCTCCTGGCCCAGATCTGGTGGCGAAATCTGACCGAAGAAACCTCGGTCAGGCTCACGTTTGCTGATGATCTCTTCGCCGCTGCCGCCATCGTGCGCTCGAAGCCCCGAGCTAACACGGAAGCTGTGGTCGTAGCGGACGCCGAGCGTGTCGCTGAAGCGGGAGAATCGGCCTGGCATAAGCTGCGCCAGCTGCTGGCGTGCCACGGTGCGCGGCTTTACGTTTATAGCTCTTCAATCCGCTTTTTCGCCTTGGCCGAGCTGCTTGGGTCTGAGGCTGATGGGCTTCTCCGTCGCCCCTTTGGGCTCAAGGAACTGACGCAGAGGGAAGAACAACATCACCGACCACACCTCCCATATTCGGTGACAGCGCCCCCTCCTCCTCCCGCCTGAAGCCCTCCTCCTTCGGTTCCGTGCCGCTCCAGTTGTTGACTCACCTTCCTCCTCCGTGCTCCAATAAGTATCAGAAAATTCAATAAGTGCGGCCCTATCTCCTTTGGAGGTCGTGGACCGCATGCTCGCCGGCAGGTTGTGACGCGTGGCTCATGAATCCAAGATCGAGGGCTGGAAGGTTCGCCGAGAACAACTCGAGCGTGAAGTACGCATCCTCGTCATCGATGGCAATAACGCGCACCGTAAAGAACTCGACAACCTGCTCTTCCGGCTTCGCGTACCATCACGAGCTGTCGCAAGCGAAAAGCAGGCTCTGCGACTGGTGGAGCGCGAACGGTACGGCGCTGTATTTGTCGCGGAGAACCTGCCCGATACCCATGGGATAGGCCTCGCCAGCACCTTGGCCGAGCAGTTGCCACACGTCGATATCGTGCTCACCACCGAGATGCCTTCTTTGCGCTCTGTCTCTGACGCTTTCGAAATCCCACTCAGCGACGTGTGGCCCCCCCTTTTCGGCCAACGAGAAGCACTCTCGAACGAGATACGCCGCGTGATCTGCCGCCAGGCAGAGCACAAGATGCGCAAGATCGTGCTCGATGATTTGCGGGCTGAGCTCGAGAATCGACAGGCTGACAGCGAAGCTGCTGGTTTGCAGCAACGCCTCCTCGCCTTCAAGCGCTCCATCGGCGCCTTTGATCGCGTGCTCGTGGTCGAGGGAGAGAACGAGCACTTGCAGCTCTTCAGCGAGCATTTGTTGCTCATAGGACTCCACGTAGAAACCGTCATAAACGTCGACGAAGCCTTGGAGCGACTGGCTGCTCACGACATCAACATGATCGTGCTCGAATGTGGTCGCCACGACAGCGGTGAGGACCTCACGACCCTCATGGAGAAGGTGCACGCCATACACCACAACCTCGAAGTCCTGCTGGTTGCCCCGCACCCTACTTTCGAGGATGGGCGCACGGCGTTACGTAAACGAGCCGCGGCCTATGTGCCATGGCCCCCCACATCCCTCTCCCACACAGCTGAGCAGGCGAAAATACGCCTTTGGGAGGCAAGGCAGGCTAGCTTGGTAGACAACCTCTTCGCTGAACTCTACCGCGAAGTTCGAGACAGCCTCTTGGTTGGAAGCCTGCCCGATTTTGACACCTATCGCTCGCTGATCGGCCTGCAGCGCGTGCGTCACGCACCGCCTCTTGGCGCCACAGCTGACGGGCCCGCGGCTGATGGGCCCACGCCTGAACATGTTGAACACCTCGATGAAGTGATCTCAGAGGTGATGGCCAGCGAGGAGCCACCAGCGGCGAAGAGTCTACCTGCCAAGACGGTTGATGAGCGGCGTGTCTTCGCCCGCATCGCTCACAGCCAATTCTTGCGCTTCCGTCTCGACTCCCATATCGCAGCGGTGATGGCATACCTTGGAGACCTCAGTGAAGGAGGGATCTTCGTTCGAACCAGCGAACTTCCCACTGAGGGAACACCCGTTGACGTGGACTTCCATGTAGAACATCAACAGCAGCGTTTCCGCGTTCATTGTGGTGGTGAGATCGCCTGGGTTGCCGAGGAAGAAGCGTCCCCCCATGGGGCTGGCTTCGGGGTGCGCTTCATCACGCCCCCAGAAGAGGTCATCGAACTCCTGCGCGAAATCGTGCAAGAGACGAAGGACTAACATATCAGCAGTAGCGTGATCTAGATGAGGCCTGAGGCGGCCAGGCTCGCGTAGGAACCCAACGCGTCTTTCGGTGGGCGCTTTCGCCCGCGCAAGCGAGATGTAACGTAGGTGGTATCACCAACGAAGATCAGGGGCGTCCCCACCTGAATATGGCGTGTGAAGCGCTCTTCTTCGTCCACGGCGCCCACCAAGCGATGGCGCAACATGGGGTGCCAGCGCT
The DNA here is from genome assembly GCA_019314525.1 of Deltaproteobacteria bacterium. Classification (GTDB taxonomy): domain Bacteria; phylum Myxococcota_A; class Polyangia; genus JAFCZD01. The sequence continues at coordinate 3,249 of JAFCZD010000116.1, read as the reverse complement.
GCCAGCTGCCCGTGTGGCGATCACGTACGCCCACGACCTCGCGCCCGCGGCAATGGTATTCTGTATGGGACGTCACGTACATCATATGACGTCGCCGCTCCTGCCGAGTCCGTGTCATACGACCTCCTCTGGCTTCTAGGCGGGGCCTGCGTCGAATCGTTCTCCTTCGTATAACGCGAGAAGCGCGATGGGAGCAAAAAACTGACCTTGTCCAGAGCCCATACCCTCTCGCTCATCTCAACGGCCCCTTGCCGGAACGGAGGCGGCGAGAGATACTCAAGTCTTCCCACAAGGAGCGCCCTTGTTAACCGAGGCCCAGCGACGAAGTGTGCGCCGACAGGTGTCCCCTGGTCTGCTCGCCGAGCTCGAACGCGAAGCACAGCGCGGCTATGAGCCGCACCGCTCCCGCGCTCATTGCGAGACACTGGCTGCGACGCTGCAACGCGCGGGTGTGGATGAAGTCACGATCGAATCGCTTCCGTGGGGACCACGGCACCGATATGGCCCTTGGCGCGGCCCTCCAAGTATTGAGATGCGGCGCGCTGAGCTGTGGCTGCTCGATGATGAAGACGAGCCCGAGCTCCTCTGTCACTCCGTGGCCCATCCCACCGCCCTGATGGGGGCCTACCGCCCCACGAAGGTGGGCGGTGAAATCTTCGAGGTGGTGGACGTTGGCGATGGTGCAGGCTCAGGGACCTTTGGGCGTCAACGCTTGGCGGGAAAAGTTGCCTTGGTGTCTGGTTACCATCCCCGACTCGCTCAATATGAAGCGTTGGTGGTACGCGGGGCCGAGGGGCTGCTCTGCGGTCCAGGCGCCATAGCCGCCGCAAACGAGATCGCACCAGGGCGCCTGCTCGATCCCGCCTTCTTCACTGATCACCGCCCCTTTGGCTTCAACCTCTCTGCCGGACAATACGAGCGGCTGCTTCGCCTGCTCGGCGCTGGGAAGAACCCACGCGTGCGCGTTCACCTCGACTTGCGCCTGACCGATGAAGAGCGTCCCCTCGTGCGCGCCCGCTTGAATGGAAGCCGTGGAGGCCCAAAGGTGGTCGTGGTAGCGGACCTTGGGGAGACAGCCGCCGCTGGCGTCGCCTTGGTGGCCGCCATCCACGGGGCCCTCCAGGGGGAAGATCATCTCGCCCTTGGGCGTGACCTCGAGCTCCTGCTCGTCCCTGGAGACAGTGGGGCCGTCTGGTGGTTGGCGGAGAAAGAAAAGGCCCACTGCCTCGTGGAGCTGCGAGCTTGTGGTTCTGGGTGGCAGCTCCTGGAGCCGCCACCTTCATGCGCCTCCGTGGTCTCCGACCTCTTGAAAGATCATCTCGAAGCGCTGGAAGAGCGCGTGCCCATCGCAGAGAGCCTCTCCCCCTTGCTCACCAACGACGAGATCCCCAGCGCAGGTGTCTCCTTCAGCGCTGGCCTCTCGCGCGCTCAGCGGACCGACCTCGTGGGTGCTGTAGCGGGCGCAGTGCTGGAATTGACGCTTCTCGATGAGGGTCACCTCTGCTCCCTCTTGGCCATGGGCGAGCTCTTCGCCGCCGATCGCCTCGTGGCGCATGCGCACATTTTACGCCGACAGCTGAGGCAAGCGTTAGACGACGAGAGCACGCGTGCGCAGCAGGCACGACACCAGCTCTGGCACGCCAAACGAACACTGAGGCAGGTCCTGGAGGTCGAAAACCAGCGGCTCAACGGTTGCTCAGCCCTCGCAGGAGGAAGGAGCACCGTCGCCCTTGAGCAAGCAGAGGTCCAAGGACGACTCTCACGCTTCAGTGGGCGGCTCTTCGAGGCCGTCCTGGGGGAGGCACGAAGTCTCGGAGACCAAACACGCCTGGCGATCAAGCGGCGTCCCCTCAGCGCCCTGGAGAGGCGTGCACAGAAAGTCATTGTACGCCGCAGCTACGACGGCCCGTTTCCACAACCACTTTTACCCGCCCTCGTGGATGAAGACGACCGACAGTGGCTGCTTCAGCACGAACCCGAGCTGGCGCGCCATCCCCACGGCGACGGTTTGCTGTGTTGGGCCGACGGCGAACGAAACTTATTGGAAATGGTCGAGATCGCCTGCCTCGGCACCGAGGCATATGACCTGAAGCTCCTGTGGCGCTACCTTGATATGCTCGCCAGCGCAAAACTGGTGAGCCTCGAGATTCACACGAATATCGCCAGCGTACTCGAGGCGCCATGAGCACTCAATCCGAGCTGGCAGCCCCTGGCCAGTCATCATCAGGTTCCAATCACGAGGTGCGCCAACTCGACGCCTCCCCACGCTTGACATATGATTGCGCCAGATGACGTCGTTTCTTTTGGTTCGCGACTACGCCGCGAAGGTCTAGTGTGGGAGGTTACGATGCGTGCGCGAGTGTGGGCCCTAGTCCTGGTCGGTCTCTTTTCTGCGAGCTGCAAGAAGGAGAATTGGATCGCTGGCAGCTGGCTGCTCATCGATGAGAGCGGAAAGCCCAACCGCTGCCACACCTTCACCGAGAAGCGTGAGCTGCTCGTCTACCCAACGTCTTCTTGCAAAGGTACGCCTGATAAATTGCTCTCGGGTCAATATCAGCTCAAGGGCGATAAGAAGCTCGCGATCAAGCGCAGCAAGGAGAAGGGCGCCCAAGGGGTTCGCATCACCTCCCACGATGAAAAACAATTCAAAGCGCGGGGCGTGCTAGCCGGCGTCTTCTACCGTGTGGACGCCGAGGGCACAGCTCCCCTCATCAAGAAACTGCGAGAAAAGGGCGTCATCAAGCTCCGCGCCCTGCCACCTGCCCTCGGTTGCAACTTCCTCACCACTCCCCTCAAGACGATCATGGCGCTGCCCAAAGAAAAAGAGCCGCGGATGATTAGCGCACGTGATCAAGGCCTGGGTTATCACGTCACCACCACCACTGGCGACCCCTTGGTGGAGAAGGTGGTCTATGCGCTACACCTCGATCAGCTGGAATGGATCTCGGTACATTACAAAGAGTCTGCTTTTGCCCCGCCAGGACCTGCGGGTCGGCTGGAGGGGCAGATTGGGCAAGCCCAACACGCTATCGCCACGGGTAAGGACACTAAGAAACAACACATCTTGATGTGGAAGACCTTCTGCGAAAACCTCAAGGGTCAGTTCAACGCCGACGTCGACCTTACGCTCTTTTCCATGCCTGGAAAGAAGCAAGCCTACTATTACATCTCAGAAGGGATCATCAGTGGCATCTGGAAGTCATTGCAAGAGATGGCCGTCGATCCTGACGCACAGCTGAAGGATGACGA
>JAFCZD010000115.1 GCA_019314525.1 Deltaproteobacteria bacterium | reverse complement strand
AGCAGGCCTGGCGCTTGGGTGTCGTCAATGAGGTCAGCGAAGACCTCGACGCCGTGATCGCGCGCTGGGAGGCTGCCTTGGTTGCCAGCGGCCCCGCTGCGGTGAGCGCGGTGAAGGAGCTCTTCGCTCGCGCTCCCTTGCTCACCCCAGATGAGCAGCGCGTCTTTACCACCGAGCTCATCGCCACCCTGCGCGCCTCCGACGAGGGGCAGGAGGGCATGCGCGCTTTTTTGGAGAGGCGTGATCCCAGCTGGCAGTGCGCCAAAGAGGAGGAGGGCTAGATGCCAAAGAGCTTGGAAAAGGTGTTGGTAGCCAACCGCGGCGAGATCGCCGTGCGTGTGCTGCGCGCTGCCAAGGAGTTGGGCTTGCAGACCGTGGCCGTCTATTCAGAGGTGGACGCAGGTGCTCCCCATACCCTGGTCGCAGATGAGGCGGTGTGCATTGGGCCCGCGGAGCCCGCACGCTCTTATCTCAATATCGAGCGCATCATCGACGCGGCGCGCATGACGGGCGCACGTGCTCTTCATCCGGGCTATGGCTTCCTCTCCGAGAACGCCGCCTTTGCTGCCGCTTGTCATGACGCTGGTCTGGTCTTTGTTGGGCCTTCGGCCGAGACGATCGAAGCGTTGGGCGACAAAGTGCGAGCGCGGGAGTTGGCTCTCTCAGCAGGGGTGCCTGTGATTGCAGGCGCTCTGGCACCCGAGAGTGAGGAGGCGCTGCATCAAGCGGCGGCCACCATCGGCTACCCCGTGATGCTCAAGGCCGCCGCGGGCGGTGGCGGCAAGGGCATGCGTGTGGTGCGCGAGGCTGCGGGCCTGATGGAGTCTTATGGCGCCGCGAGACGTGAGGCGGCCTCTTCTTTCGGTGACGACACCCTGCTCATTGAACGTTTCATTGAGGGGCCACGCCATATAGAGGTGCAGATCCTCGCCGATGGTGTGGGCAACGCCGTCTACCTTGGTGAGCGCGAGTGCAGCGTGCAACGACGGCATCAAAAGATCATCGAGGAGTCTCCCTCGGTGGTGGTGGATGCCAAACTGCGCCAGCGCATGGGCGAGGCGGCGCTGCGCGTGGTCAAGGCGGCGGGTTATGTCAACGCTGGGACCGTTGAGTTCTTGGTGACGTCCGGGGGGGAGTTTTTCTTTCTGGAGGTCAATACACGCCTGCAGGTGGAACATCCGGTGACCGAGCTTGTGACCCGCGTAGACCTCGTGCACGAGCAGTTTCGTGTCGCCTCGGGCAAGCCCCTGGCCTTTTCCCAAGAGGATATCAGCCTGCGAGGGCACGCCATCGAGTGTCGTGTTTACGCCGAAGATCCTGAGCGGGGCTTCTCTCCCTCTCCAGGGAAGATCCTGCGGCTCTACGAGCCCCATTTTGCGGGTCTACGCATCGACTCGGGTATCCGGGCCTCTCAAGAGGTGCCTGTGCACTATGATCCGATCCTCGCCAAGATCGTCGCCTGGGGGCCGAGCCGCGATGAGGCCATCGCCCGCATGCGCCGGGGCCTGGCGGAGTATTCGGTGCTTGGGGTGAAGACCAACATCGCTTACCTCGATGCCGTGATCGATCACCCCGCCTTCCGGGCGGGAGACCTCACCACGGATTTCATCGCCGAGCATTTTGCGGACTATCGCGAGGAGGCGCCCAGCCTGGAGCAAGCGGCGTTGGCTGCCGCGATACTCTCGCTGGAGCGCGGTGGCGCCACAGGAAGGGACTCCGCACGCAAGAAAACGAGCACCGACCCGTGGGACACCCTCGACGGTTGGAGGATCTCATGAGACACCCACTGATGTTGCGACATAAGAGCGAACTCTATCGCTTGGTGGTCACCGGCGATCAGCAGGAGTTGGTGGTTCACAGCGAAGAGGGGGAGGACGTTGCCTTTTCGGTCTTTCCCCTCGGGGATGGCGTGCTCGAGGTCACGGTAGGGGGCCGGCGTCGCTTGGTGCACTACGCGGTAGATGGCGAGATGGTGCACGTGCAGGATGGTGGGCGGGTGTTTTCTTTCCGGCAAGAACGCCACGAAGCTTCAGGTGCTGATGTGGGCGCCCATGACGATCTGCGGGCGCCCATGCCTGGGCAGGTGACGAGCATTCTCGTGAAGGCAGGTCAGCGGGTGGAGGCAGGGCAGGCGCTCTATGCTCTCGAGGCGATGAAGATGGAGACCCTCGTTCGTGCACCCTGCGAGGGCGTGATTGCCAGGGTGCTGGTGGAGGCGGGCTCCCAGGTGGACGATGGCGCTCAGGTGGTGGAGTTTCAGCCCCACGAGGACGCGGGGGCGGGGAAGGTCCAAGGAGACGGGCGGGGGGCGGGGAAGGTCCAAGGAGACGGGGCATGAGCGAACTCGCCCCGAAGCTCCCCCAGCGGGTGCGTATCGTTGAGGTGGGGCCTCGCGATGGGTTGCAGAACGAACCTCTCCCAGTGCCCCTCGTAGAGAAGCTACGTTTCGTCAAGGCGCTAATCCGCGCGGGTTTTCCGGCTGTGGAGGTGGGGGCCTTTGTGCGGCCAGACCTCGTGCCACAGATGGCTGACACCGCAGAGGTCATCGCTGCGCTATCCACAGAGGAGCGTGTGGTTTCCGGAGAGGTGGAGCTCGTGGCGTTGGTGCCCAACCTGCGTGGTTTGCAGCGGGCCAAAGAGAGCGGGATCCGCTCCATCGCGATCTTCACCGCGGCGTCTGAGGCCTTCAATCAGGCCAATACTCGCGTTTCTATCGAGGAGTCTCTTCAGCGCTTCGCAGCGATCATCGAGGACGCGCGAAGCTCTGGGATAGCCGTGCGTGGCTATCTGTCTACCTGTTGGTGGTGTCCTTTTTCGGGTCGAGTGGATCCGGAGAAGGTCGAGCGCGTGGTCGCCCGGCTCTTGGAGTTGGGCTGTGACCAGGTTTCCGTGGCTGACACCGTAGGGGCCGCTACCCCGCTGGAGGTGCGGGCGTTGCTGACGCGCCTGGTGCAGACCCATCCCCTTGAACGCCTGGCAGTGCACTTTCACGCGACACGAGGTACGGCCCTGGCGAACACCATGGTGGCATTGGAGTTGGGCATCTCCACCATCGACGCGGCAGCAGGTGGCTTGGGTGGTTGCCCCTTCGCGCCAGGGGCTGCGGGCAACCTCGCCACCGAGGAGTTGATTTTCATGCTCCATGGCATGGGCATCGAGACGGGCATCGACATTGAGGCGGTGCGCCAGGCGTCACTGCGCATGGAAGCGCTCTTTGGGCGCGCGCTGCCCTCACGCTACCTTCGCGCTGGGCCCTTCGTGCCCCGAGATGGCTCGGCATGAGCGGTCCCCTCTCTATTCTTTACCAGGATGAACACCTCGTGGGGCTGGAAAAACCCGCTGGCTTCGTCGTGCACCGCATGCCTGGGCTGCCACGAGACGCGCCGCTGCTCTTGCAGACCCTCAGAGACCAACTCGGCCAGCGCGTTTATCCCGTGCACCGTCTCGACCGACAGACGTCGGGCGTGATGGTCTTCGCCCTCAGCTCGGAGGTGGCCAGCAAGATGTCCGAGCATGTGCGCGCAGGGCTGTGGAAGAAGCGCTATCTGGCGCTCTGTCGCGGGCCCATGAAGGAGTTCAAAGTGGCAGAGCGCGCGGTGCCTGATGGGGACGCGCGACGCGAGGCGCGTACAGATTTCGAGCCCCTCGAGACCTTCTGCGGGCGCTACACACTGACTCGCGCGCTCCCCCACACAGGGCGCAGGCATCAGATTCGATATCATCTCAAGCACCTGCGACACCCCTTGGTGGGGGACGCCAACTACGGTGTGGGAGTGATCAATCGCTTCTTTCGCGGCACCTTCGCCCTGCAGCGGCACTTCCTCCACGCTGAGTGGCTTCGCCTGCCGCACCCCTTTGAGTGCAGAGACCTGGAGCTTTCAGCGGCGCTGCCCGAGGAGCTGATGGAGGTGCTGGCGGCGCTTCGTGAATATAAGGAAGAGGTGCCTTAGAGCCGGCCAGTGAGGGAGAGGAGGAGAATCAGGGCGCCCGCTGGGGGCGCCCTCTGGGGGAATTAGGGACGGTTGTTACTTACAGGTAGCAACGCCGAAGATCTCGTCCGTGCAGGTTTTGCCTGTGGGGCAGGTGCCCGCAGAGTCGGCTGGATTGCAGGAGCAGAAGGCAAGGTCCTCGTTACAGACCAACCCATAGACGTTGCCTACACAATCGGTGTCGGTTTCGCAACCACACCACCCGTCGCCCTCAGCACAGATCGGGCCTAGGCTCGCCGCACCGCAGTCTGCGCTCGTCTTGCACTCGATGCAGATTGAGGTTGTGCTGCAGACGCTCTCGTAGGGGGTGTAGGTGCAGTCATCGTTGTTGGCGCAGCCGATGCAGAGTTCGCTCTCACACACACCGAAGGCGTCGCCCTGGCAGTCGTCGTTGCTGTTGCAGGGGTCTTGGCAGGTGTTCCACATCACGTAGGCGCTGTCGGAACCGCACTTTTTGCCGTCTATGCAGTCGTCATCGGTGGCTTTGTCACAGCCGCAGCCAGAGAAGTACAAATACCCGTACAGAACATACTCCTGACAGACCTTGCCGCGGGTATTGCCGCTGGTACCGCAGGCATCTGGGGCGGCGTCCGGATCGTCGGGGTCGGGGATAACACAGCTACAGGAACCAAGTTTTCCGGCGTTCGCGTCGGCGCCGTCACAGGTTGGGCCGTTGGCGTCGACACCACAGTCGCCGTCCACTGCACAGCCGCAGCTTCCATTGTCGCCGCATTTGGCGCCTGTCGTGGCGTCGGCGCAGTGTGCGTTTTCAATGCACTCGCCGCAGGAGTTATCAGCCAAGCAGTGTGGCTTGCCTTCGGAGCAGTCGCCCGATGTGAGGCACTCGACGCAGGCGTTGCTGTTGGTGTCGCATACGCCTTCGGCGCAGTCGGCGGTGGTCTTGCAGGGGATGCAGGTCCCGCTTGTGGTGTCACAGGCGTTGAGACCATTGTTCACCGCGGTGCAATCGGCATCTTCGGTGCAGGCCGCTTGACAGCGTGCAAAAGTGTCTCCAGCGACGACCAGCCCACAGGTGGTCCATTCAGTGTCAGAGCACTCATCGTTGCCAGCGCAGCCACAAACGCTGTAGTCCATGTTGCAGGTGGTGCCATAGGCGTTGGTGGCACACTCGCTGTTGTCGTCCTTCGTGCAGCCGCAGGCTGCGAAAGTGCCGTAGTCGCTCTCATGTTCGACGCAAGCGCCACCCCAGGCCTTGTCATGGGCGCAGTGGGCGTCCTCAGTGCATGTGCAGTAGTTTTCGTCACACACCTCACCATATTTGCTGCCCGCGCATTGGGTGTTCTCGCTGCACTCAACGCACATCTTCTCGCCATCAACCTCGGCGCAGAAGGGTGCGTCTGCGGTGGTGCAGTCGCCATCGGTGAGGCACGCGACACAGCCACCGTCGCGTGTGTCACAAAAAGGCGTCTCACTGTTTTGGCAATCAGCATTATCTGTGCAGGTGTCTTCGCAGGCCATGAGCCCTAAAGCGACATCTAGCGTACAGACCTTGCCGGTCGGGCACTCGCTGTTCGTGGTACACGAGCAACTAGAGTAGTCTTCGTCGCAGACCTTTCCGTTGGGGTTGCCGGCACACTCAGTATCATCAGCGCAGGTGCACCAACCCTCGACCACGTTGCACGTCGCTCCGAAAGAGTTGGGGTTACCCTCGCAGTGGGCGTTGGTGGTGCACTCAAGACAACCCGTGCGCTCCTCGTCGGTTCCAGCCTTGATGGTGCCTTCAAGGCAAAGAAAAGCGGCCTCAGCCAGACATACTGCTTCACAGGTGTTGGGTACGATAGTGGCGTCCGTCTCAGGAACCGTCCCATCCACCTCAGGAATACTGCTATCCACCTGAGGAGCTGTTTCGCCCCCAATGGGGCCATCGGGAACAACATCGCTCCCGTCAGCGAGCACGGTCACATCACCACCGGCGTCGGTTCCGCTGGGACCGCTATCATCGGAGCAACCCGTCATCACGAGCGCGCCTGCCATCAACATGCCTAGCCAAGATCGATAAGTTAACACTGAAGATCCTCCTCATCCCGGTGAGTAAACCGCTCTCGCGAACCGGGCCGGGCAATCTAGGGTGAAACACCTCCCTTGGAAAGGACAAATGCCGGCCTGCGTCATTTGCGCAGCATGAGACTGAAGGTCCGAAAAATTGCCCTTTCACTGCCAAGGGTTAGGGTGGAGCATTCAGGAGATTCCCATGTCTCGCGCTCTTGCATCTCTTCCCCTCTTCATGCTCATGGCGGGGCAATCCGTCGCTGCGCCCTCGTCTCCCGCCCTGGAGCGGCTGCGCGTCACATCGTCGAGGGGAGGGACAACCATACGTATCCATTGCAGTACCTCACCCTCCTTCACCTTCTTTCGTCTCCCTGGGCCGCCAGCGCGAGTGGTGGTGGACGTCGCAAACGCGAGGCTGGAGAGCCTGCCTCGATGGCGTGATGTGGGTAGTTTTTCGGTTTCTCACGTGGCGAGCGCGGCCGTGCAGCGGGGTAGCTGGAAGGGCGTTCGCCTCACGGTGGGCCTGCGCCGGCTCTCAACCTCGTCGGTGCGCTTGGAGGGTGGAGATCTTGTCATTCAGGTGGTCTCCCTCGAGACACCACCACAGCCACAGCCCATCGCAGCACCTCTGACGACGCCTGCGCCCATCAATCGACAAGCGGTGGCAAAGCATCGCAAAGCCATGGCGGCGCTGGCTGGTAGTCGCGCACGGGTCGCTGAATTGGAGAGATCTCTGGCGTTGGCGCAGGCGGCTGGCCGTAACGCCGGCCGCACCGCCGGTCGTAAACGTGCGACACGGCAGCGTCTAAGGGAGCAGTTAAAACAAGCCCAGGAAGCTCGTGGTGCTGCAGAGGTGCGTGCCTCTGCGGCACTTGTCGTGCGGAAGAAGGCGGCTGTATTGGCCGTCAAGTTGGCCGATGTGCAGCGCGCAAGGCTCGCTGCAGAGAGAGCACACAGCCACGCCCAGGCGCGCTCGCGAAACCTCGAGAGCAAGCAAGCTCAGCTGGGCCGTGAGCGGAAGCAGGCCTTGCATGCCCTGGCGACAGCCAAGCGCGAAGCTGCAAAGATGCGACATGAGGTTCAAACCCTGCGCCGTGAGGCCGACAAGGCTTGGGCCACGGCTCGCCGTGCCCGGGAAGAGGCGGCACGGGCTCGGAAGTTGGAAAAAACGTTAGAGGCTGTGCGAGCGGCGGTGGCGGTAGGTGCTAGGCGCGCAGCGAAGCTGGCAGCGGCTGAGCGCTTGGCCCAGGCCCGGCAGGCAGAGTTAGAGAAAGATCTCGCCTTGGCGCGTCGCAGAGGCGGCAAGCGCTATCAGAAGTTAGAGGAGCGCTTGGACCGCGCCGAAAAAGAGGTGCGCGAGGCACAGTTGAGCACCAAGGCCGCCCGTGCTGCCGCTGGCCGTCTCAAAGACAACGCCACATCTACGCGCCATGCGCTGAGGCGAGCGCGCCGCGAAGTCGCGGCGGCAAAGAAAGGACAGCAGGCCGCAGAGAACCTCGCGCAGGGCATGCAGAAGGAGCGGCAGCGGGCCTTGCGCCTTGCGCACTTGGCCCGGCGCGCCGAGGCGCGCCGGCGCACGGCGGTGGCAAAATTGCAGCGATCTCGCGGGGCAGACCTGGCGCGCCTCAAACGAGCGGCGCGAGGGGCGACAGCCGAGGCAGGGCGTGTGGCCAAGCAGGCGCGGCGCTCTCGAGAGCAGCTCGAGACCCTCAAGCGAAAGCTTGCTCGTGCCCAGGGTGACGCAGAGTCAGCCCGAGAGATGGCGTGGCGCGCACGGCGCTCCGAGCAGGCGACCCAAGCTCTGGCCATGCGCGCGCAGCGTGAACGATCCCGTGCCCTCGCGCTAGCGCAGCGGGCGCGCAAAGAGGCGGCGTCGGCGCACTTGGAGGGCAAGCGTAGTCGTGGGTTGCTCAAACGTGCCCTAGCTGAAAAACGTCGCGCCCTTGTGGCAGACAAGCGGGCAGCTCAGACCCTCGAGCGTGCGCAGCAGGCTCAGCGTATGGCTCAGCAGGAGGCTATGAAAGCGAAGAAGCTCGCGCTCCGCGCGCGGAGGGATCGCCAGTTGGCAGGTGAGGCGAGGCGTCAACGGGGTCAGGCCGACAGGTCGCGGCGAGCGGCGCGCTTAGCCGACAAAGCTGCGAAGTTGGCCCGTGGAGAGGCGAGCGGCGCGCGTCTTGCGGCGGTGCGCGCTCAAGCGGACGCCCAGCAGGCGAAGAAACGCGCGGCGATCAGCCGCCGGCAGGCCGAGGTGGCGGCGCGAGATCGTCGCCAGACCTTGGCCTTCGTGGCGAAAGCTCGCGACGTGATGAAGGAGGCCAAGGGCGTCAAGACGGCGGCACGAGCCACCTTGTTGGCAGCTCGTGATGCGGAACGTAGGGCACTTTTGGCAGAGGAGCGCGCCAAGAAGATGCGCCATGAGGCGCTGGGCAAGGAGCGAGCTGCTCGCTTGGCGCGTGTCTCCCAAGAGAAGTCAGAGCGAGGTCGGGGCGCCCAGCTGAGAAAGCTGGCCGCCTTGGCCCAGCAGCGTGCCATGCGCTCTGATCAAGAGGCGGGGCTAGCACGCAGGAAAGCCAAGATCGCTCGGCGCGCCGCGGACAAGGAGCGAGTGAAGTCTGAGCGTTTGGTGAGCCGGGCTCGTGCTGCCGTCGCTCGCCTTGAGAAGGCGCGCCGCGAGATCGTGACGCAGGGGGAGGCGCTGCGGCGTTCGCGGGCAGAGTTGGAGCAGCTCAAGCGCCAAAATCGTGCCGTGGCCGCTCGCGCGAAGGTTGAGCGGAAGCTGGCGAAGAGAGCAAAGAGCGCGCTTTCATCGCTGCATAAGCGTTATAAGGATTCTGTCGCCGCCGGCTCGGCGGCCATCGCGACGCGGGTGGCAGAGGTCCAACGCCTGCGCCTGGAGAGCGCCCGCGCCCAGCGTGATCTCGCCAACCTGCGTAGGCGCTACGAGAAGACTCGGCGTGCCAATAGCGCTAAGCGTGACGGTGGCGCCCCGAAACGCCTACGCAGCCTGCGCGTGCGCTATGAGCGGGCTCTGGATGAGCGCGAGGCCACAGCGGCAGTCCAGGCCAAAGCAGCAAAGAGCTTCTTGGCTGAGCGCAAGGAGGCGAAGGTGGAACTTGAGCGTCTCCGCAAACGTTATGCGACCGCGCTTCGCTCGAACCGTCGTGGCTCGGCTGCCGCGCTTGCGGGGCTGCGCTTGGAACGCGATAGAACCCGTCAGGAGCTGGCCGGTCTGCGCAAGCTCTATGGGGCCGCTGCTGCTGACCGCCAGCGGCTCGTGGCGCTGCGGGGCGATCTCGATGCGTTGAAAAAGACGGTGGCTTCGTCCCGGGCGGCGGAGCGCAGGGCTCGGCGAGTCGCGGCGCTCTCTTCTTCGAGGGCTGCTGGGCTCTCAAAGGACCTCGCTCAGCTCCGAGCAGAGCGTCAGCGCATGGCACAACAACTGAGAAAACTCGAAGCACGCTTGGCAGAGAAGCCACAGAGGACCGCTGGCAAAAAGCCACGCTTGACGGCAGCGAAATACCCGGTGAAACACTCTGCCGTCGAGGTCTCTCCTAGAGCGACGCGTCTCTACATGGGGCGGCGTCTTGCTTCAACTGGGCGCGTTGCTTTGGGAGCGCGTCTGAGCAAGCGGGTACAGGTCTCCGCGAAGGGTAAGTGGGAACGCGTGGCGATTCCTCTAGGGAGGCGCCAGCACCACATTCAATCCAGCTGGGAGCGCATCGTCGTCGTTCTTTCGGGGCTTGGGGAGTCTCCCCAGGCGCCACCCTCGGTGAGCACAGCGGTGGTGTCGGGGGTGACCTCCTCGCGGTTGCGTTTGGGCACAGACCGAATCGAGATTGAACTCTCACGCCCTGCGAGCCCGGAGGTGCGGGTTACAGGGCGTGGGGAGGCGCGCCAGCTCTTCCTTTTCTTCCTTCGCTAGCTGAAAAACCTTCAGATATTTGCTAGATTCTCTTCATATGAGGATCCTATACCTTCGCTCCGAGCGGCCCTCAGAGAACACATCAAGTCAAGAGCTGAAGGAGCTGGCTCGAGAGGCTACGCTTCGCGGAAACAGGGTCTCTATCACAGGGATCTCGGCCAAGGCGTCAGAGGATGCCCCTTTGATGGAAGGTGAGATCCCCATCGCTGGCCTGGAAGCCGGACCACAACTGTCTGGCGCGGCGTCTGGGTCCTCTTTTTCAGCGCTCTCAGAAGAAGGCCTCGATTCCTATCTGGAGGTTCTTGATATCGGCCTGGGTACAGCCGAAGAGCGTGTCCGACCAGAGGTCGTGCATGTGGACCACCTCTGGCTGGGCGCGGCGATGGCGCGCTCGATTTTTCCCGAGGTTCCAGTTGTCGCGAGTTGCCACGCAGAGGAGCTTCAGGTCGCACGCGAGAACCCCGAGCTGTTGCGACGAGTGATCACTCCAGTGCGCGAGTTGGATCGTGTCTTGGTGGCGACGCCGGAGCTGGCGCGACAAGCCGGCAGGGTCTTTGGGGTGCGCTCGGACCGCCTGGTGGTGATGGGGCAGGGGATTGATACAGGTCTTTTCCGCCCCTCGGACGTTTCCGCCACCACCGCATTCAAGAGGGCAGTCACGCGGCATGCGCTGAGCGTTGCTGTACGCCCTGAGTTACGGTTGGCCTTGGTGGCGGCCCCTGAGGCATCAGGGAAGAGGGCTGTGTACGCGGCCTTTGGCGAGGTGATGTCACGTCGGGAGGGCGTCGCGGGAATTGCCATCTGCCGAGGTGGAGATGAACAGCGTGCGACGTGTCAGCAGCGGGTGGCACAAGTCCCTGGTCTACAGCTCATCTCCGGTCGCTCACGTGCTGTCGTGGCAGATGTACTGCGTGGATGTCATGTGGCCGTGGTCCTGGGGCCACAGGCCCATATTCTTGCTCTGGAGGCCCTCGCCTGCGGTTGTCGGGTGGTCATGCCAGATTTGCCCGGTCTGGAGGATTGGCCTAAGCCCGGTCTGGTGGACGTGGATGCGTTGACTCGAGTGTCCGGTCTCTCTTTGGCCAGTCGTTCGGCGTCTGCAGCCGAGGATGAGGGGCTAGGGGGGGAGGAGCGTTTGGTCGCTCATGTGACGCGAAGCCTCGAGGAGCAGCTCGATCGGGCGCGGCAGCACGGTATCGACCGCACCGCGGTGCGGGTGGTGAGTCGCAGTGGGTGGGGGAGCGTCTTCACGGGTGTGGAGCGCGTCTACGCGACACTCGTGGGCAAGCGAGGAGCGTGAGCCTTGCAGTCCTGGGATGGGGAGCGCGAGAGACTCCTGCGGGAACTCGAGTTTCGGGTTGGCGTCACCTCCGTGATGCTCAGCACTCTCGACCTCGACTATATCCTCTACGTGATCCTCACCGGGATCACCTCGGGAGATGGTCTCGGCTTCAACCGTGCCTTCCTGTTCCTCGATGACGATCGTCGGGCCCTGAAGGTCAAGCTAGCTCTTGGCCCGGAGAGCGCAGAGGACGCACGCCGGATCTGGAGCGAGTTGGAACGTGAGCACATCAACTTCAGTGAGCTATTGCCCCGCTTCGACGGCTTTCGTCAGGACACCGCCTCCCAGTCACTGACCCGAAAAATGGCGGCGTTTGCGATGCCGCTCAACCATCTGGAGAGCCTCGCGGTTTCCACTCAGACGTTGATTCTTGCCGCGGAGGCGCCACTCTCAGCGGTCATGGCCCGTTGTCTGCTCAACCAATCCCCCTTCGCGTCCAACAGCCTGACTTTGATTCATGAGGTGGGTGGGGGCGCTGGTGAGGTCCTTGAGCTGCGCAATGTCGCTGTTGTTCCGCTCTTGGTGGAGGGGGTGCTCATGGGTGCCATCGTCGCGGACAACCGCTACAGCGCGCGACCCGTGGACTCCGAGGCCCTTCGCAGCCTTCATGCGTTGGGTAACCTCGCGGCGCTGGCCATTGACCGTGCGCGGCTGCATGCTCGCACGGTCGCCATGGCTGAGGTTGATGGTCTGACAGGTGTCTATAATCGGCGCTACTACGCGCAAGCTGTGGAGCAGGCGATCGAGCGTGCCGGGCACAGCGGGCAATCCCTCTCGGTGGTGGTCTTCGATCTCGACCACTTCAAGCGTTTCAACGATCAATATGGTCATCTCGTGGGCGATGAACTGCTCAAGGGCGTGGCCAAGCTTCTGGTGGAGCATGTGCGCTCAACGGATGTGGTGGCGCGCTACGGGGGCGAGGAGTTTGTTGTTTTACTCAAAGAGACCTCGGCCGAGGGGGCGCTGAGCGTCGCAGAGAAGCTGCGAACAACCGTGCAACACCACCCCTTCGTCGATGGGCTCGTCGAGGGTTTGACCGTTAGCGCTGGAGTAGCCTGTACCACAGGCAATGAGAGCCCCGAGGAGCTATTCCAGCGGGCAGATCGAGCCCTTTATCGGGCGAAAGAGGAAGGGAGAAATCGCGTGCGGGTCGCCTCAAGCGGAGGAACCCGCTAGCATTTCGAGGGCTGGTCCGCCGCAGGGGGAGACCGCCGCAGGGAGACCGCCGCAGGGAGACCGCTAGGCGTTAGGTGCGGGTGCAGCGGGCGTGGGGGTCGGTGCTGCGTCTTTTCACGTCCCCAGCCTTCACGTCCCCAGCCTTCACGTCCCCAGCCTTCACGTCCCCAGCCTTCACGTCCCCAGCCTTCACGTCCCCAGCCTTCACGTCCCCAGCCTTCTTCATCTCGTCGTTTTCATCCTCAGGGAGTTCTCGGTCCTCAAAGCGCTTGGGGATGTTGACGCCTGGTTTGGGGGCAATGATCATGATCATACGCCGCCCTTCCATCATAGGCATCTGCTCCACGACAGCGAAGTCCCCGATCTCCTGCAATACCTTCATCAGCACTGCTTTGCCCGTCTCAGGGTGCACGATTTCTCGCCCACGAAACTGAACAACAAGCTTGGCTTTGTTCCCATCTGAGAGGAAGCGGAGCGTTGCCCGTGCCTTAACCGCCACATCGTGCTTGTCGGTCTTGGGGCGTAGCTTGACTTCTTTCACCTGGACAATGGTCTGCTTCTTCTTGCTTGCGCTCTTCTTCTTGGCTTCTTCGTACTTGAAGCGACCGTGGTCGATAATCTTGCAGACCGGAGGCGCCCCTTTGGGGTTGACCTCGACCAAGTCCAGGCCTTTTTCTTCGGCGATGCGACAAGCGATGTGTGTTGGCATGATGCCCAACTGCTTGCCATCTTCACCAATGACACGTACCTCTTTCGACAAGATTCTCTTGTTGACCCTGTGGGTTTCGCGTGGCGGCTGAAAGCGCCGTCCTCTAAAGGGGGGGATGGGATACCTCCATAGGTTCTTGGTTTGCCTGTTGTGCCCTGTGGAGCACAACACCGGGAACTTCGCACCGCGGAAGCGCGGGATCAAGGAAGAAAATGACCCTTTGGCTGGGGTGGGGCTTGGTTATGTCCCACGGGGGGGCTGCAGCCCCCAAATTGCCTACGCTTTCGCGCTTTCCCCGACGTGAGACAGATCAGCGTCAAGGCTCGTTGACCCAGATCCGGGTAACCCCTATCATCGGGGCATGTCCAACAAAAAGCGGGCTCTTGCCCATGTCCTGTCCCTGGCGCTTCTGCTGAGCCTGACGGTGGGGTGCACAGAGACGAGTATCGAGTCGCTTCAGGGCCGATGGGATGGGCGGATTGTCTGCCGGGGCGGGCAGGAGTCCTCGATCTCCATTGGCTTTGACATTGAGGGTAGCTCCATCGGGGGGACTGCCTTGACGCGCAGCATGGGGGTCAACAAAGAGTGGACCATCAAGGGGAAGCAAATCCGCTGTAATCGCTGGGTCTCCTGTCTGGATGACAGCTGCAATGATGACAACGAGTGTGACCGCCATGAAGGTGTGCCATCCGACCCTGACTTTGGGGAGCCAGAGTGCCCTGCAGAGGCTCCCATGGGAGTCTCAGGGCAGAGCACGTGCAGCAGTTTTGGGCAGTGCACCCCTTGTGTGGAACATCAAGGTTACGCTCGGCTTGTCGTGAACCTCGTGGATGGCAACGATCAAATCATCGATCCGCAGCTCAACGTCGCGCGTGCTGGAGAGACTCGCCTGGACGGGACGATCACTGGTTTTTGTGGCGATGAGACCCTCTTGGGTCTTCCTCAGGTGGATCTGGACAAAGAGCAGCCCTAGACCTTCGCGGCGTAAGCCGTGAACTAAAAGAAACGAAAGATGACGGCGGAGAAATGCCAAAGAACCGGTCGGAAACCCGCCCCCACATTTTTCAGGGCGAGTTCTGAATGGGTCTTCATTTCAGCCGACCGTCATCGAGTCGGGCAGGAGCACTGCAATGACGAAACCGGGGCGAATGCAAGAGATTTCGACTTTGATGCGTGAAGTTCTCGGTGAGAGCTACACACACCTCATCGTGAAGCGAGTCCTCGTGGAGGAGGACCTCGAAGGGGGAAAGACGTCGGTCACCTGTGAGGTGGACGATGAAAATGCTGGTGTGAAGAGTGTGATCGCTGGCAAGGGAGTGGGGATGGTCGATGCGCTCTTGCAGGCCATGCTCGCCCGCTTCGGTGAGGAGTACCCTTCCCTCAAGACCATTCGGCTCTACTCGTTCTCCGTGCGGGGACAACTCGACACGAAGAAGGGCTATTCGGGCGCTGATTCGCTGGGGGAGGTGACCCTCGAGATCGCCAACTCCGAGGATCGTCTCTTCGCCTTTGCGGATCTGTCGCGCAGCGTTATTTCGTCTATGGCTCGTGTTACCCTCATGGCACTGGAGCACTTCATCAACGCTGAGCGGGCATTTGTCTCATTGCATCACGCTCTGCAGGATGCCAAAGCCCGTCATCGCGCCGATTTGGTTCAGCGCTTCACCAACAGCATGGCCACGCTGGTGAAGAACACTTCTTATTCTGAGGTTATCAGTCGGCTGCGTGAGGACATCAAGGAGTAGCGGTGTTAACGGAGAAGCTTCGTTCCATGTTGCTCGTTCCAGAGATCGAGGCGGCCGTTAACGCGGTCGCTGATCGGGTCGGCGAGTATGATTCGTGGGGGTATAGCCCTGAGGCGAGCAAGCTCTACTTCTCGCTTGCCTATCGAATTTTTCAGTATTTTCGCCCTGAGGTCCATGGCATCGAGAATATGCCCACAGGTCGGGTGCTGGTCATTCCGAACCACTCGGGCCAATTCCCCTTCGACGCCATCACCGTCGCGGTGGCTTGCTTGGTGAAGGCTCATCCGCCCCGCCTCGTGCGGGCTATGGCGGAGCGCTGGTTCCCCACCTTGCCCTTCGTCAATATCGCGTTCTCTCGCTGTGGCGTCACTGTGGGTGATCCTGTGAACGCTCGGAATCTCCTCGAGGCAGAAAATGCGCTCTTGGTCTTTCCCGAGGGTGCCCGGGGCAGCGGAAAGACCTGGGACCATCGTTATCAACTCGCACATTTCGGGCGTGGCTTCATGCGTTTGTCGCTGCAGACAGGTGCGCCCGTGGTTCCCGTGGCCGTGATCGGTGCGGAGGAGTCCATTGTCAGCGTGCACGACGCGCCAACGCTGGCCAGCGCTTTGGGCATGCCCTACTTTCCAATCCCGGCGTTGCTCCCGATCTTAGGGCCGCTGGCCTACCTTCCTTTGCCCACACGCTTCTCCATCACCTTTGGCGAGCCCATGCGCTTTTCAGGCCCCTTCGACGATGAGGATGAGGTCATCGACCAGAAGGTGGCGGTGGTGAAGCAGCGCGTACAGACGATGGTCGATGATGGGGTAGCACGGCGGGATAGCATTTTTTGATGCGCCCGCGAATAGCGCCATGACACAAGGCCAAGTGAGGAGCTGAGAAGCTGTGAGCGAGAGAGTCGTATTGATCACCGGAATCGCTGGCGGCCTTGCGCAGCTCGTAGGTGAAAGGCTGCACGCCTTGGGCTACGAGATTGTTGGCGTGGACTACCGTCGGGAGCCGCACCTCGATTTTCCGGCCACAATCTACCGGGCGAGCTATAACAAGACGAAGATCGAAGACATCATTCGTCGTCATCGCCCCACCCATGTTTTGCACCTTGGTCGCGTGGGGAACCTCAAGGAGCAGTTGGGCAAGCGCTTTGATCTCAACGTCCTGGGTAGCCGTAAGGTGATGGATTTGGCGGCACGCTATGGTGCTCGTCGGCTGTTGGTGCTCTCGACCTTTCATATCTATGGGGCGCACCCCCATAACCATATCCCAATCTTCGAGGACGAGCCCCTGCGGGCGGGTACAGGCTTCCCGCAGATCGCTGATGCCATTCAACTCGACAACCAAGCTGTGCTGTGGATGTATCGTCACGCGGAGTGTCGAACGGCGATCCTGCGCCCATGTAATGTCGTCGGCCCTGACGTTGGCAACGCCATCAGCGGGTACCTGCGATCTGACCCTGTGCCCGTGATACTCGGATTCGATCCCATGGTGCAGCTCATCCACCAGGACGATCTGGTGGAGGCGCTCGTGCGTGTCACAGAAGGGCGCGCCACAGGCATCTTCAACGTGGTAGGGAAGGGTACGATCCCTCTGCGGGATGCGCTTCGTGTTGGGGGAGGGCACCAAATCCCTGTGCCTTCATCCGTCGCCATGGGGGTGCTCAAGTTGGCCCAGGTGGTGGGAGCAGCGTTGCCGCCCTACCTCGTAAACTTCCTCAAATACCCGTGCATCATCTCGGACGAGGCGATCCGCGAGACCTTCAATTGGGCGCCCAGAGTGGACCAGCGTGAAGCTGTACGCTCGACAATAGAAGGGGCGCGACACGTGGACGCTCCCCCTGGCGCGCGGTAGGGATGGAGCCCGGCCTAGTTCTTGGGGCTGAGCAGGCCAAAGGCCGCTGGCGACATGCCCTCAGCTACCAGGGTTTCGTCCCACAAGCGATCAAGGGGGGTGTCAAAGAGCAGGTTCATGCGTAGGGCGGCGGGCAGCCACGCCCCATGGGAGATTTCCTGCTCAAGTTGGCCTGGCCCCCAGCCCGAGTGCCCGAGAAAGAGGTGATACCGTGCCGGGCCCTTGCCCGCAGCGATGGCCTCAAGTAGGGCCCTGCCAGGGCTGAGTCGCAGATCGTCACCCACCTGGAGCTCTTCTTCATGAGCGTCGCCCTGCTCTTGATTGGGTTGGTAGAGCAGCAGCGCGCTCTGGGGGGAAACAGGGCCTCCGGCCATCACCGCTTGGGACGTTTCGGTGCGGACGTCCATGTCGAGTTGCCACATGACTTCGTGGGTGGTGATGGGTGCCTCCCGGTTGATCACCAGGCCCATGGCACCTTGCTCATTGTGTGCGCAGAGCAAGATCACCGTACGGTGAAAGTTTGGGTCGCTGAGGGCGGGCGCGGCGATGAGCAGCCCAGGAGCGATGCGCTCCAAATCGGAAGTCATATGCCAGGACTACCGCAGCGGATCTTGAGGCGCAAGGCGAGATTGCGCCAATCTCACCTGCTGCTATGGTGCGGTCACGATGATTGCGATTCGCACACTACATTTTCCCAGTTCGGTGGCATTGGTTCGTGGGCTTCGTGGGCTCCGTGATCAGGGGATCCACTGTCGCGGCTTGCTTTTCTTGGCCCTCAACGAGCGCGGTGAAGCACACCTGGCTATCGCCGAAGATCTCAGCGATGGCGCCAAGGTCAAGATTGGGCAGAAGCTCGCTCTCAAGCCTCCCTTCTCCGGTCGCGTTTTCTATTTTGATGCGGTCCATCCAGTGGGTCGTCAGACAGCAATTGTCAATGGGGACCGGCGTATTGGGAAGCTGGCGACGCTGGTGGATGCCACCGCGCTCGTGGCTAGCTATGCCCAAGAAATGGATGGCCAGAGCGTATTTTTTGGCTGTACTCCGCATCAGCCGGGCAGTTGGTGGGTCCAGGGGACGACGGCTATTCCCCTGCACGAACGAGGTTTTGTCGAGTGCATACCGATGGAAGCGGGCGTCGTGGCACGTCGGACTCTTGACGACTCTCTTTATTTCCTCCCTGCTGATGGGACTGTGGCGGGCGATGCTCATTACTGGCAAGCGGTCTACAAGTCTCCCCTTGGCAATATCCTGATGCTCGAGCGACGAACGCATACAGGCCGCCTGGTTTTGAGTTGCCAGCGCGGATTGGTAGAGGTGGATCTGCGAGGCTTGCCCCGTGTTCGCGAGGACGCGAGCGTGGAGCTTCCGGGGGGCTACGCTGTGCTGGGCCGAATCACTGATGGCGCGTTCGCGGTATCCCGTGGCATCGCCCAGGATTGGGGCTTTGATGAATTGGGCCCCGCTACTTTGCTTGGAAGCCGGGGTGGCAACTTGAAGAAGCTCGCGAAGTTGCTCTCGAAGCACCCGCAACTGCTCTGAACATCCAGAACAGGAAAATTCAGGCTCTACCGCTGCAACTTGTTGTGGCGGCCGCTGGTGGGCGACAGACCGCTGGTGGGTGACAGACCGCTCAAGTGTGAGCGTACGAGGTCTTCACCCAGGAGGTGGATACCCGCGTGCCTTTGGATGCCCTCCCCGAGGGCTATTCGCAGCCTGTCATCCGCGCTCGTGTCTCCGCTGGCGAGGGCATTTTCGGCGAGGAAGTGGATGGTCGCGTGTAATGTGGGCTCGTTGACCTCTGGGTGTTCCTCCAAGACGCCACATGTGTGAGCCTCAAGGATCAGCAGTAGACGCTCGAACTCCTCCATGGCGAGCCACATTGCAGCATTGGGTGCATCCGCGGCATTATAGGGGCCATAGAGCCCTGTGAGCGGGAACTCCTCATCCAGTTCAGTCCAGGGCTCATCATCATCCCATAGCTCGTCCAGATCTGGGTGCTGTGGGGGAGAGCTGCCCACGCGCTCTATGACTCGCGGATGAACGGCGTAGGAGGTCTCTTTGCTGACAGAGATCACCACCAGCCGATGGACCCACTCCTCACCGAAATCAAAGAGGTAGCCGAAGGTCTGCCCCTCCTCAAGGGCAAGATCGTCGATGGAGAGCAATTGAGTCTCCCACTGCTCATCGGGCTCCTCGGGGGCCACGAGCCCACCTGCGAAGCGCGAGCTCATAAGGGGCGCCAAACATGAACTCGTAGGGCTCGTCTTCTTTTCGGTTGAAGGCACACTTGAGCAGCAGGTGAAGGTCGTGCAGGGTTTGATCTCCACCAATACGGAGTCGGCGGGCGATGGTCTGTTCGAGGTCTATGGGGCCGCCAATAAGGTCAACTTGTAGCTCATGAGCACGGGTGGGTTGGAGTGCCTTGCGCCGGTGGTCACGTTGTGCGCGCACTTGCAGCAGGGAGACAACCTGTCCGCTACGCAACGCCGGCTCTTGGTCCCAGCGGGACTCATGCCATTGGGTGATCAACCCGCCATCACCACAGATGGGACAATCCCAACGGATGTCGTCATCGTGTTCGACGCGGGTCAACACCAAATAACCCCGGCAGGGTCGTCTCTTGGGCCGTCGTCGGCAGCTCAGGGTGCTCTGATGGGGCTCGGCTGGAGCCAGCAGGCTGGCGATGGAGACGACCTCACCAGCGAAACGCGTGAGCGCCGCGGCGCGACGCCCGCTCGAGTCGCTGCCCTTCACAGCGCTCAGGCTCGCCAAGTTGATGATGTGCTCTGCTGTCCTGGCCATGGAGTATTAACGTTAGCACATCAGCCTGATGTTTGTTGGCGAGGAGGAGAAGGCCTCTACTCAACGAGGAGGGTGAAACTGCCCGCGGAGAAGCCCAGGGGGGCGCTCGACGAAAACGAGTCGACGGCGAAGATCCAGTCCGTGTCAGTGGTAGGGACCACCACCAGCCGTTCTTTCACGTTGGGGCCAAGGTTGTCACTGCTCAGAAGACCTCCGCTCCCCGCGCCGCAGGCCGCATCAATCGCTGCAGCGTTACACTCTGTGGTGGCGGGGAAGGCGTAGAGGGCACCATCCCATCCGTGGGGTACGAGGGAGATTTGGTAGGTCCTGCCCGCCTCGAGGAAGAGGCGATAATAGAGTTGTGGGCCTTTCATCGGATCGGGGAGGCTCTTAGCACATTGGATGGTGGGGAACTCATCGACGATCCCAGGCGCGCTCGTGTCACCAGAGATGCTGAGGAGGGCGGCGTCCTCGCTAAGACGGATGACATCCGCCTGGGTGCAGCGTGAGTTGTTTGGGGCGGTGTATGCGTCGATTTCGAGGGTGAAGACACCAGCCTCGTCGGGGCTGAGGGCATCAACGGCGACGATCCAGCGCCCATCTGTGGGTGGAGTGATATGGAGCGTCTCCGGGGACATTGCCTTGATCCCGGAGAAATTATCGACGGCGAGAGGTTCCCGCTCCGTCTGCTGGGCACATGCGTTATTGATGGCCGTTGGTTCGCAGCCCGTTGTGGACGGGAACGCATAGAGCCCGGCGTCGAAGGTCAAGGCGCGCGCGGTGACGCGGTAGGTCTGGCCTGCCAGGAGGTCCAAGGCGTAGTAGAGTTGTCCTGCGTCGAAGGCTGTGCCTAGTCCACAGCCAATGCCGACAAATTCATTTGCCACTGTGGTGGTGTCTCCGGAGACCGCCGTGGGGAGTGAACTCAGGCTCACTGGGGTTGCCACAGCGCAGCGGGTGTTCGGCGCCTCTATGAACTCTTGCACACGCAGAGTGAAGGTCCCGAAGGCGCGGGCCGCATAGGAGTCAACGACAACGGTGTAGGTTTCCTCCGTGTCACCAGTAACGAGCAAGAGGGTCTCATGTCCATTGGCCGCTTTGTCGCTGAAGCGGTCTTTGCACCCTGCGTCAATGGCGGCCTTGTCACAGGCCGTGGGCGCACCAAAGGCGTATAGTGCGAGGTCGACCTCGCTCGCGATACTGAGCTTATAAGTCTTTTTCGGCAGGAGCGTAACGCTGTAGTAGAGCTGTGCACCGCGGAAGGCCTCTGGGGCGTTCAGCCCGCAGCTGATGCCGGAAAAATCATCGCTCGCGCCATGAGTGCTCGTGGTGACGCTGACGCTTCCCTCGTTCAGCGTCAGCAGGGCTGGTGCTTCACACCTGGCGTTCGTCGCGGACGCGTGGCGTGTGAACGTTAGCTGAAATACTCCACGCTGGCTGTAAGCCAACGAATCCACCGCGATGAGCCAGCGCTTGGTGTCATCAGTGACGCCGATCAATAGCTGGTTCGTTGACCAGAGGTGAGCGCAGGCCTGGTTCAGCTCTGCCTCACTACAGCCCGTGTCTTCAGGCCAGGGCGCCGCGTAAAAGAGGCCCGTCCAGCCTTCGGTGGCAAGGTTCAACTCCCAGGATCCTTTGGGCAGAGTGACCACATAGTATGTCTGGGGACCAGAAAACATGAGAGGATTGCCATCGGCCTTCTGAGCAAGACAGTTAAGCTTTGAGAACTCGTCCGACGCGTAGGACGTATCGCCTCTGAGCAGGTAGCTCGTAGCCGTGCTGTCGACCTTGATCTCCCTTGGGCTTGCACAAACCTCATGGGCTGGGGATGGCGGGGCGTCAGCCTCTAGGCCCTCTCGTCGGCGCATATCCGACAAAACGGCGTCATGTTCTTCACCGGTGGCATCTTTGGCGAGCTCTCCATCAGCGCTCGCGTCTTGTCCTGGCCCATCTGTGGCCGACCCGTCCATGGCCCAGATCGCACCATCCTTGGAGGAGGGAGAGAGATCCACAGGCCTGCTCTCTGGTGGGGGGGCGCATGCGGCCAGAAGCAGCCATGGCAGAACGCCCAGGGTGGACAATGCTCTCTTTGTGGAACACTTCATTTGGGCGCTCCATTGGGTAAGCCCGTCAAGTAAGCCCGTCAAGTAAGCCCGTCAAGTAAGCCCGTCAAGCTATCGACGTTTGAGTGCTGAACGGACGACGTCCACCAGTTGGCTCAACTCCACTGGCTTGGCAAGGAAGGTTGTGACGCCCAGGGAGCCGAGCAAGCGGCACGCCTCTGTGTCGAGGTTGGAGGAGACGACGACCAACTCCATCTCGTGGGTGCTCTCGTCGGCCCGCAGCGAAGCGACCAATTCGAGGCCGTTCATGCCGGGCATATTGAGGTCGACGAACATGAGGTCGGGTTTGGTGGTCTTGGCGAGATCCAGCCCTTGTACTCCGTCTGTTGCTTCCACCACGCTCGTATCAGGGAAACCAACCTTTATCGCAGTACGGAAGATCGTTCGTGTCTCTGGGTCATCGTCCACGATCAACACTCGCGGACCACCCAAACGTTGGTAGGGGGCACCGGAAGCAGCGTCTCGGGCAGCGACCAGAGCGTCGATGAAGTCCATACCCAGACGCGGACGGTCGCCAGGTTCCTTGGAGAGGGCGTGCAGCACAACGTCCTGAACCCCAGGCGGTAGATCGGAGCGAAAGTCGGAGAGAGGTTTGGGGTCTTCCTTGAGGTGACGGCGTAGGATCTCCTTGATGCTTTCGCCATCGAAGGGCACCTGCCCGGTGAGCATCTCGTAGGAGGAGATACCAAGAGCATAGATGTCAGAGCTGAAACGGAGCTCTGCGCTGATCTCTTGGCGGCGGATGATCTCTGGCGCGAGGTAGAGGGGAGTGCCCGCAAGATCGCGCTCCGCGGAGCTGCGAATCGTCTCGACCAGGCCAAAGTCGGTGATGGCGACCCGAAAACGTGGGCCGATGAGCATATTGGCTGGTTTGATATCGCGGTGAACGATTCCGCGAGCGTGCACAGCCTCAAGTCCCCGGCAGACCTGCTTGAGGATGCCGATGACGACGTCGAGATAGAGCTGCTCCCCATGATTGTTGGCGTTCTCGATGAGGTTGCCCACGGTGTATCCAGGGACATATTCCATCACGAAATAGGGATGCCCTTCATAGTCGCCGAACGCGAAGATCTGGACGACATTCTCTGCTCGCACCGCAGCCATGGAGACCGCTTCGAGGCGGAAGCGTTTGGCGACCCGTTCGTCTGCCGCATAACGTGGCAGCAAGACCTTGATCGCGACCTCACGCTGCAAGGATGCGTCAGTGGCTAGATAAACCAGGCCCATAGAGCCCCGGCCCAAGAGGCTTTGGACGTGGTACTTCCCGTCAAGGCAAGCCCCAAGAGGGATGGGTTCCAGATGGTTTTTCGTTGCTGAAATGGAATCTTGACCTTTGGGGCGCGACACGATGATCAAATAACACATGTCTGGGCAGAACAGCAGGGATTTGGCCAAGGGAATTGCCTGGCGGATTTGGGCGAAAATTGGACCTTTGCCGCAACGGTTATGCTTGTTACTGTCCCCGCACGCACGACTGATCACCAGTGGCAAAGCACCAAGGAAGAAAATGGCAACGGTCGAGATTACCTCCGAGAACTTTGAAGATACGGTCACTGAGCACAGTATTGTCATCATCGACTTCTGGGCTGCGTGGTGTGGTCCGTGCCGGGCCTTCGCACCAATCTTTGAGGCGTTCTCCGAAGAGCACGAAGATGTCGTCTTTGGGAAATGTGATGTGGAGGCGAATGGAGAGCTCTCGACGCAATTCCAGATTCAGGCGATCCCAACGTTGCACGTTTATCGAGAGCAGATCTTAGTCTTCTCGCAGCCTGGCATGCTCCCCGAGCCTGCCTTCAAGGAGTTGATAGAGAAGGTCAAGGGCCTCGATATGGATGAAGTGCGAGCCGAGATCGAAAAACAAGAACAGCAAGAAGTAAATTAAGGAGGCTGGTGGAAACGTAATTTCCATCAGGTGACTATAATAGCTCCATCTGCGATATCTCCGCTATTTGGCGCCCGTTCGCTCTCTCGGGAGGCCCCTGCTATTCCAGCCGCCGCCTCCCTCTTTCTTGGGAGGATGTCATGAGTAAGTTGGTGGAATGCGTCCCCAATTTTAGTGAAGGCAGAAATCGTGAGGTGATCGATAGCATCACCGCCGCTATCGCCGAGGTTCCCGGTGCAACGCTCCTGGATGTGGACCCAGGTGCTGCCACCAATCGCACGGTGGTGACCTTTGTTGGAGAGCCCGAGGCTGTGCTCGAAGCGGCGTTTTGCGGTATCGCCAAGGCTAGCGTGCTGATCGACATGCGCGAACACAAGGGTGAACACGCTCGGCAGGGGGCGACGGATGTTTGCCCCTTTGTTCCGGTGTCTGGTGTGAGCGTCGAGGATTGCGTGGTGTTGGCTCGTCGGCTCGCAGAGCGCGTGGGCAATGAATTGAAGATCCCAACGTATCTCTACGAGGCGGCTGCGACAAAGCCGGAGCGCGAGAGCCTGGCGGATATCCGTGTGGGTGAATATGAGGCGCTCGCGGAGAAGCTGCAGAAGCCGGAGTGGAAGCCAGATTACGGGCCTGCGGAGTTCAACGCGCGAGCTGGGGTGACAGTGATTGGCGTGCGCCCATTTCTAATCGCGTACAACATCAACCTCAACACCCCCAACGCGAAGATCGCCAAAGAGATTGGGCTAACGATCCGTGAAAAGGGCCGCGCCAAGCGTGACGAGACAGGTAAGCGGGTGCGTGATGAACAGGGGGCTCTCGTGAGGGTCCCAGGGTTGCCGAATTGTCGCGCCACAGGGTGGTTCATCGAAGAGTATGGTCGTGCTCAAGTGACGATGAACCTCACCGACTATACGGTCACCCCCATTCAGACTGCTTTTGACCGCGTGGAGGAGTTGGCGCGCGATTATGGGGCTCGGGTTACGGGCAGCGAGATCGTTGGGCTCGTGCCCAAGGCCGCGCTGACAGAGGCTGGAAAGCATTACCGAGAGAAGCAGGGACTCTCCACGGGGGTCTCTGAGGCGGCGCTCATCGAAGGGGCATCTCTCGCGCTCGGCCTGGCTGAGGTGGCGCCTTTTGACCCCCAGCAGAAGGTGGTCGAGTACCAAGTGGCCGCTGAGCGACCGCTGGTTAGGCTCTCGGTGGAGGCCTTTGCTGAAGAGCTAGGGGGGGAGTCCCCAGCCCCTGGGGGGGGATCTGTTGCGGCTTTAGCGGGGGCGCTAAGCGCTCGCTTGGTCTCCATGGTGGCTCAGCTGACCTTTGGCAAGAAGGGCTATCGTGAACATGATGGCTCTATGCAGCGCCTCGGCGGCGAGGCGCACGATCTCGGCGCGGCCTTGCTGGCCGCTATCGACGACGACACTGCCGCCTTCAATCGAGTGATGGAGTGTTTCTCGCTCCCCAAGAAGAGTGAGGAAGAGAAGGCGGCACGAGAGGCGGCGATGCAGCAGGCCAATAAGGCTGCGACCCAGGTGCCTTTGTCAGTGTTGGAGCTTTGTCCACGCTTGTTACAACTTGCGAGCGAAGTCGCCGACCATGGCAATGAGAACTCACTCTCTGACGCGGGCGTGGCGGGGGTGATGGCACGGGCGGCCGCCTATGGTGCTTACTACAATGTGCTGATCAATCTTCCAGGGATTGCCGACGAGAGCTTCCAGGAGCAGACGCGGGCTCGAGCCGAGGTTGCCGTGAGAGAGGTTGAAGAGGGTGCAGTAGCACTCCAGCAGAGCATGCTCGCCCGTTTAGCCGCGGACTAAGTTCAGCGTGCTGGCGGCAAGAGCGACACAGAGAGCGTGTAGGGACCAATCACCACCTTGCTGCGATAGGTGATCTTGCGTCCGCGCCTTGAGAGTCGCGCTCCATCTATCAGAATGTGTTGATCGCCCAAGGGGCGTACCCGTAATGCATCACCCTCAACAACGATCTCGGCGTGCAGGGGCGCTGTGGGACCCGCGAGGCGGACATCTGCTTCGCTAGAGCTGCCAATGGTGACGCCCTGAGCGGCGAAGGGCAAACGATGTCGTCGGCCTGGCCCGCGGACGGTCACAATGATCTGGGGGTGTCCGTCGAGGCTGTCTGTGCGGATGGCCTGATAGCGAGGCTTGCCCAGAGGTACCAGGTCGATCACTTTGGCTCTTGGCTTGGCGACGAAGGGGACCAGGCGCAGGCGGTGCCGATTTCCCGCGCTGAGGTGGCTGGCGTCGCCGCGAGCAAAACGGGAGAAGCCGCGGGGGCGATGGGGGCAGGCGTGTGCAACGGCGATGGTGTCGCGGGCTCTTACGTCGCTCCCGGCGACGACTTTTTCGACCCAGTAATGGGTGACAACCCAGGTGAGCTTGCGGTCATGGCAGCGCTTCGACTGGGGTAGTCGCGTGAGGCGGCCTTCTACGACAAGAGATGCCGACATCGGCGCTACAGGAGCGCCATGCGCGGAAAGGGGAGCAAAGAAAAGCAAGGAGATGGACAGCAGCCAACGAGGTTTCATGTGCACCATCATCTCCGCGCTCTGCCAGCGGCGCAAAAAAGCTCTCATGCATCCCCCTTCATGCGGGTATACTGCTTCCACAAGTACAATTAAGGGAGCAGACGCGAACGATGGATTACGGTTCCGAATCAGGCCACTCCAAGTCGAAGGTCCTCGTGCTCTTGATGGTCGTGGCCGCGATCATCCTTCTGGGTGCGGTTGCATACATTGGATTTACCCGCAGGGCAGGGGGAGGCAGCCCTGAGGCTAGCCTAGGCGGAGATCTCGGTAGGTGGTGCGCTCTCCGCTCTGAGTGGGCGAGCAAGGTCAACAGCCTTGAGGCTGATATTTTGCTGAAGAGCGTGCGTGCTGAGGACGAAAAGGCGCGCAAGGCCCTCCAGTCCCAGCGTGGCCGCCTTTGTCAGGAATATGCTGAGAAAGTGCGCAAGCTGACGGTGACTGACCCGCGGATTTCGCAGGTAGAGGTGGCGCTCGTCAAAGAAGGGAAGGTGCGGGCCAACGTCTCGGTGGAGATCGCCAACGCGCTCTCCAGCCACCTCTCGGAGAATATCAAGGAAGTACGCCAAGCAAGCATGGTGCTCAGCGAAGGGTTGGTGCGTCGGATCCAACAAGGCAAAGCCAGCGCGGACAATGAGGTTGCCACAGCTCTCGGAGACACGAAGGCCTGCAGCGCCATCTATCGCGGCCCTATGACGGACGCAGGTACATCTGACGACCCCTATGTTTCCTGGCGTGAGCTAGATATGCGTCGCAAGCAGGCGTTCTCGAAGGTCGAGGAGCGAATCAAAGAGCTCGAGCCGCGCGAGCAGTTTGCCAACCAAATTTATCATGAATTGGTGCGCAAATACCGCAAGCCCCTCAAGAAGTGCTACTCGATAGCCAAACGGCGCCAGCCAAAGCTTTCTGCTCAGGCCTCACTGCTTGTCCGTCTCAAGGGCAATGGACAGGTCAAGAGCATGGGCATCGCCAAGATGGAGGTGAAGGATCCAAAGCTCCTGGACTGCCTGCTCGCTAAGGCTTCCAAGTGGAAGCTGCCCGCTCCTGTAAAGTCGGGAGATCACGTCATTATAACCCTGAATTTCGGCGCTCTCTAACCCCCCAATCAGCCGAGATGTCGCCTGAAACGCGCTGAATGGTGTGTTTGAGTGTAATTCCCGCCGGTTGGCCAAACAGAGATCCTCTCTGGGGTGGATCCCTATCAAACCTATCTTTTGCCACTTTTCTTCTTCCCCATTCTCATGCGCGATGGTGTAACTCGAGGATATGAAGGGGGTTTTTTTCAGAAAGAATGCCTCCCTTTTTGCTTGACGGTCCCAGGGGCCGATGCTAGTTACTGTCCCTGTCGCCGGGGTGTTTCGCCGGGGACACAAGGTCGGAAAGAATGACCTTGACGAGAGCGTCGCGCTGGGATATTTACCGACTCCGCGTTGGGAACCAAACGGCGCTGGTTGATCTTTGAAAACTGAATAGTAGGTCGAATGAAGTAAGCGAATGCCA
>JAFCZD010000523.1 GCA_019314525.1 Deltaproteobacteria bacterium | reverse complement strand
TTCGTGGAGCCGTCGACATTCGTGGAGCCGTCGACATTCGTGGAGCCGTCGACGTTGTGCCCGTGACTATCAAAGCCAAAGCGCACACAGCTCACTGGCAGCAACACCAAGAGCAACACGCAGAAGCCGCGCTTTGAACATGGGTTGAGCGTGATCTTCTCCTCATGCCCAGCATACCTCTTTCAAAGCAGGTTTTGCAGTGGCAGGCCGAGTAGTCAGCTTGGAGGCCAGATGGGGTCCGACAATCACCAAGCGCATGTATTTCCAGTAAGATATGATGTCTAGTGGTTGGCTTGCCCCTTGCAGCTCAAAACATCATGAAGCCCACCAAACTTCTCATCGGACTGCTCGTCTTTGCGCTCCAGCTTCCGGCGAGCGCCGACACCGCCAAGAGGCCCACCGGCATCAAGCTGCGCTTGGCGAACCCAAAAAAGGTCACACCCTCGGGGCATGTGCTCACCACGCCCAAGAGCACCATCGTAGTAGACCCAGGGGCAGACCCCAAAGTGGGGATCCGCAAGCTCTCCACGGACGCGAAGAATATATCCGCGATCGTGCTCACCCACGAACACCTCGACCACCTTGGGGCGCTTCCCACGTTGGTGAGACACGGATTCAAGGGGAAGATCTACGGCACCTCAGCGGCGTTGGACGCGGCCAAGTTGATGCTCTGGGACGGGGCCAAGATCCAACGCAGCAACGCCAAGCGCCAGCGGGCGCGCCTGCGCAAAGAGGGGAAACCCTGTGACCATATTCACGCCGCCTACAACAAGCCGGACGTAGAGCAGACCATCTCTCAATTTCGTCCCGTGGAGCCTGGCAAGATCACAGCCATCAGCCCGGATACGACGGTGCGTTTCGAGCTCACCGGCCATGTGCTGGGCGCAGCATCTGCCCTGCTCGACGTGGGCACTGGGGCGCAAGAGCGCAAAATCCTCTTTTCGGGCGACCTTGGTCGCGCCAACGATGAACTGCATGCGCCACCCAAGACCTTCGGGAAGGTCGACTATGTGGTGCAGGAATACACCTATGGTGGGCGGCCCGCTCAAGGCCCAAAACCCAGACCCATGGCCCAGCTGAACAACGCTCACAAGCTCGCCAAAAAGAAGGGTGGCCGAGTTGTCATCGCGGCCTTCGCCCTCGGCCGCACACAAACGCTGCTCTTCATGGAGAGACAACTGCGCCTGCAAAAACCAGACAACGATTTCCCAGTCTATCTCGACACGCCCCTCGGTGAGAAACTGACACAACTCTACAAGACCTACCCCAACTACCTCAGCCGTCGCATCAGGCGCTTCACCGCCAAACACGGCGACGCCTTCAGTTTTCCTCAGCTACACGTTGTAGCGTCGGGGGAAGAGAGCAAGGGTCTTGCGACGTTTTTAGAACAAGGGGTCGTCATCGCCGGCGGTGGCATGGCCACAGGAGGCCGGGTGGTTGGCCACCTCAAGCAATCCCTACCCAACCCCAATGATGTGGTGGTCCTGGCGGGTTACGCGGCGCCTGGCACTTTGGCTCAGCAACTCCAATCCGGCCTCAAGGAGGTCAAAATTTACGGAAAGACGGTCCCTGTGAACGCCACCGTGATGAGCATTAATGGCTTGTCCGGGCACCGCTCGCATCAGGAGCTCGTGCAGTGGGCCAAGGCCAACGGTGAGGGCGCCAAGATCATCCCCAACCATGGAAACGGTCGCAACCGGCAAGCCTTCGTCAAAGCCCTCGAGGCTGAGGGGCTCGAGGTACTCTTGCCTCGAGGGGATGTCATGGAGCTGAACTAACGACTCGAAGATAACGACTCCGTGGGCCCCTAGTCCAACCAGCGG
Source organism: Deltaproteobacteria bacterium (assembly GCA_019314525.1). Taxonomy (GTDB): domain Bacteria; phylum Myxococcota_A; class Polyangia; genus JAFCZD01. The sequence continues at coordinate 2,506 of JAFCZD010000523.1, read as the reverse complement.
TGGAGGCAGCTCTCGAGCTGCACCAAGCTCACAGGCTTGGTGAGCACGTCGTTCATGCCTGCGTCTCGACACGCTTTGATATGTGGCGCCAAGGCGTGCGCTGTAAGGGCGACCACCGGCAACGCCCTCCCCGTCTTTGTTTCTAGCCCATCGTCCCGGATCCGCTTACAGGCCTCGAGCCCGTTCATCTCGGCCATCTCGCAATCCATCAGCACCAAAGCGAAGCTCTGCTCGCCGAGCCGTTCGAGGGCCTCGACCCCGCTCGAAGCAATCACGAAATCATGCCCCAGCTGAGAAACCATCTCTTTGGCTACCAAGCGGTTGATCGCGTTGTCATCCACCACCAGAATCTTCGCCCGCTGCGCCCCTTTCCGCGGCTTGGAGAGTTCTGCCTCACAAACTTCGGGCCCCTTCGTTGGCGGCAAGGACACCGAAAAGCGAAACAAACTGCCCGCGCCCTCCCGACTCTCGAGCTTGAGACAACCGCCCATCAAGGAGACCAGCTGCTGCGCGATAGAAAGCCCGAGCCCTGTGCCACCATAGCGCCGAGAGATGGAGTTATCAGCCTGTTCGAACGCCTCAAAGAGCTGCTCTTGAACCTCAGCGGCGATCCCAATCCCTGTATCCTGCACCAAAAAGGCGATGCCATCTGGTGTGCCTTCGCACGCGCCAGGTTGCACCGCCAAGGTGACCAAGCCCTCTTCTGTGAACTTGATAGCGTTGACCACCAGGTTGTCGAGGACCTGCCTCAGACACACGGGGTCTCCAAGCACATGCTCAGGCAGGTCTTTGGAGAACTCCAGCCTTAACACCAAGCCCTTCTTCTCTGCCTGTACCGCATGGAGCTCGCAGATCTCCTCGAGCAAGCGCGAAAGAGAAAACGAAAGGCTCTCAAGGTGGACTTTGCCCGCTTCGACCTTGGCCAAATCGAGGAGGTTATTGAGGATCGCCAGCAATGCCCGACCAGAGGAGTAGCCCGTGCGGGCGAAATTGCGCTCTCGTCCCGGACGCACCCCTTCTCCCAGAAGTTCGAACATCCCCAACACCGCGTGCAGCGGGGTGCGCAGCTCGTGGCTCATCTTGATCAAGAAGCTGGTCTTGGCCTCATTGGCCTGCTCCGCCTTTTCGCGCTGGAGCTTCTCGCGCTCCGTTGCCTTCGTCAGCTCACGAACAAGCTCATCCTTCTCAACCGAAAGCCGAAGCGCCTTCGCGATGGAGCGCTCCTGGGTTCGCGCCGTCCGGATGATCACGCCCCCATAGAGCACCAGGAGCACTGCGATAGCCCACGACGAGAAGCTACCAAAGACCACAATGCCGATCATGATCCCACCGAGAGTTGGCACGATGAAGGCGATGAAGACGGTACTCACGGCCGCCAAGGTCGCTACCGCCGCTGAGGTCAAGCCGCTGGCCATAATGACCATGAAAAGCTGTCCCCCGACGCCCACCCGAGGCAAGGTCAGCACCCCCACCAAACCCCAAGAGGCTCCCCCCATTAGCGCAGAAATGAAAAACCTGCGCCGCCAGCGCTGAATCTCGCCTACCGCCGGGTCTGCCTGTCGAAACGAACGCAGCAGCCAGAACCTATGCAGGTGCGCCAGTACCACCGCGACAAAGGGCAGGTGCGCGATAGGATCGGAGCTCCACAGCGCCATCACGCCCATGGCCACCGCCGCTGCGGCGATATTCCCGAAGGCACCACCACGTCCCTGACCGTAGAGCACGCGCGTCTTGCTCGCCTCCACCAGATCCTCTGCGTACTGCTGTGATCCCGCGCGGATTGTCATGATCTCCCTTGGTCAAGACTTCAACACCTGACCTCTAGAATTGCATATTCAGCGCACTCTGACACCGCCCACGATGAGCGAATTAGCTTATGCTCCAAAGGGTAGACTCCAAAGGATAGACCCTGATGAAGATCGTCGTCGCCGCAGATTCCTTCAAAGGCAGCCTGTCGGCCAACAGAGTTTGTCAGGCTATCACCGACGCCCTGCTCGCTCTAGACCCCTCGCTGGCGATCACGCAGGTACCCATGGCTGACGGGGGTGAGGGCACGGTGCACGCGCTCTTGTCCGGCAAACCAGGCGGCGAGACGATTCAGGTGGACGACGTACAAGGCCCCCTGCCCGACCAGCGCGTGGGTGCCACCTACGCATGGTGGCCCGGAGAACAAAGCGCGGCCATCGAGGTCGCTAGCGCCAGCGGGCTCCCACTTGTTCCCGAGGCGCTCCGCGACCCACTGATGGCGTCGAGCTATGGGACGGGCCAGCTGATTCAGCACGCAGTAGAGCGTGACGCCCGACGCATCTTCCTTGGCTTGGGGGGATCCGCCACGGTGGACGGCGGCCTGGGGATGCTGAGCGCTCTGGGTTGGGGGTTTCTCGACGGCGCGGGGCGCGAGCTTTCCCCCTGCGGCGCTTCACTCGAGCGCATCGAGCATATCAATCCCTCGGCTCGCGACGCTTGCGACATCTCGGCCATCGAAGTCATCGGCTTGAGTGATGTT
>JAFCZD010000114.1 GCA_019314525.1 Deltaproteobacteria bacterium | reverse complement strand
TGAGCAGCGGCGACTCTCCATATAGGTGGTGTTGGGGCGTACAGGCATGGGTCGGGTCATGCCTTGCAGCCACTTCATGAAGCGTACCACACCGCTTGGCGTGTCAATTCAAGGGCTTAGAGCCAAGGTTGCAAGTTTTCGTCCGCTCTGCGGTCCGGCCGACCGGATGGCGGATTCATCGTTGTTTTTTCAGCAGCGAATACTACTCTGAGGAGGCATCAAGGGCATCAAGGCGGATCCATCGTTGTTTTTTCAGCAGCGAATACTACTCTGAGGAGGCATCAAGGGCATCAAGGCGTAGGTCGGAGAAGATGCGGGCCGCCTGGTCGCGTTGGATTTGGGCCAACTCCCCCTCGTCCAGCCAAAGCCCACCACACACCTCGCAGAAGTCCACATCAAGGCGTTTGCCATCATCAACACTCGCCCAGCACGAGATCAAGTGCTCGCCGCAGCTAGGGCATGGCATTGGGCCTTGAAGCCCTCGTCGCTGCAGATCCATAGGCGAGGTGCCCGCGCCGAGGCTCTCACGGTTCAAAGCGTGCAACTCGCCACGATCGAGCCACACGCCTCCACACTCCTGGCAGCAATCGAGTTCCACCTCACCAAAGCGCACACTCTCAAGATACTCCGTGGCACAACGTGGGCAGCTCTTCGCGCGCCGGACGATCATCGTTGCTGGGATAGCCGGGGTTGCCGTTGGGGCTGGTTCTATCGTGGCCAGCACTGGGATCTCACGTTGAGCTGGAAGGGGGCGACCACGTATCGCTGCGATGAAAGCATCTGCGAAGAGGCGCACCGAAAGAAAACGGTCCGTGGACTTTTTGGCGAGGGCTCGTCCTAGGACATCCTGGAGAGGAGGGGCGAGGCTTCCCAAGGCAGGTGCCTCATAGAGATGCATCGCCAGCACCCGGCCAATATTCTCATGCACAAAAGGTGGCTGGCCAACCAGCAACTCGTAGCAGATGACGCCCAGTGCGTAGACGTCCGCTCGGTGGTCTACCGCTGCCGCGCCTTCGCATTGCTCAGGCGCCATGTAAAGCGGCGTGCCCATGATATCGAAATGCCCAGTCAATCGCGACCCTCCACGCTCCATCAGCCGAGCGATACCGAAATCGAGCACTTTGGAGATGCGCTGCTTGCCGCGCAGCAAGAAAAGATTATCTGGTTTCAGATCCCGGTGCACGACGCCCGCTGCGTGGGCGTCCCCCACCGCGTCAGCCACTTCGACCACCAGTCGAATCAGGAAATCAGTATCTAGTACACGTTCGCGGTTGAGGTATTGCAGCAGTGACTCCCCCTCAAGAAGCTCCATCACCAGGTATGGCCCGAGGGTTTCGTCCACTCCACAATCATAGATCTCGACGATGCCGGGATGCTCGACCCGGTTGGCAGCACGCGCCTCGTCAAAGAAGCGTTCGACCAAAGAGGCGTCAGCACCCACTCCTTGATGTAAGACCTTGATCGCCGCGCGCCGCCCAATCATTTCGTGTTGGGCGACATAGACTGCGCCCATCCCCCCCTCGCCCAGAGGGGCCGTCAAACGGAAGTGACCCACCTTTTTCCCAACCAAGCTCATTGGCAGGATTCTGCACTGAAGCCAAGAGAGGGAAAAGACATCATTTGAGTGCTCAGTAGATCAAGACGCGATTGTTCTGTGTGTCGGAGACAAAGAGACGGCAGCCATCAAAGAAGACGAAATGCACACCCCACAGGGTGTTGGCGGCCGCGATGGTGTCGTTGCCCTGATTGTGTGCGCGACTCGTGAAGTTGGCCTGCCCCAAGACGACATCGGCGGCTTGCGCTGGGGAGGTGGGCAGGCTGTTGAAGATCAAGACCCGGTCACTCGAGCGGTCTGCAACAAAGAGGCGTATCCCATCGGTGAATGCTCCCACCGGGCTGTCGAGCGTAAGGGCTGTGTTCCCATAGCCACCCCAAACCAGGTCTGGTTGTGCACCGCTGCTGGTGGGCGCCGTGTCAAAGAAGAGCAAGCGGTTGTTGCCGCTCTCAACCACGATCAAGCGGCGACCATCACTTGCTAAGCCGAGGGGGAACTCCGATTGCTCCGGGTCGCTCCCCAGCGTGTTGCTAAGAAGGTCCGGCTGACCAATGGCTGCCAGCGCGCTGGGTGGGTTTCCCGTCAGCGAGTCAAACACAAGGACACGATGGTTTTGGGAATCGGTAATCACATATCGTGATCCAATCGCAATGACGCTGGCTACAGCACCCAGAGTTTGGGCTGTGACATTCGTTGTCGTTGCCACAGCGCTCACTGCGTCGGTTTGACCAAAGACCAGTGAGAGGCTTGGCGTTGAAAAGATCGTCGACAGCGGCCAAAGGGTGGCGCGGGCGTTCGTCCATTCGCTCACCAGCAACGCGTCGTCGCTGAGCGCCAGCCCTTGGGGGCCATTCAACGTTGATGAACTCGTTGAGCCAGTTGTCGTTGAGAAGTTAGGTTGGCCGATGACGGCCGTGGCGGCTACGCCGTCTGCCTCTGGATAGGCGTCAAAGACCATGATGCGATTGTTGCCACTATCAGCCACCAAGAGCTTTGTTTGATAGACGACAAGCCCCAAGGGCCGGTTCAGGGATCCTGCACCTGCAAGCCCCCCTCGATTCGCGGCCGAGGTCACAAAATCAGCCTGTCCCAACACATGGCGCGCCGGCATATTGGTGCTGAACGTTGTTGCTCCACCTGGGCAAGCAAACGAATCGCTGAATGGGCCGTCCAGACCTTGGTCGGCATGGCTTTGGTCGAGCCACAGGTCTTGGGGCGGGGCACGATCAGATGCGGCATCTCCAAGATGAACATCTTGGGCTGCGACGTCACCGTGCACATCCACGGGCGTCAGATCCTCGCCATGCACTTCCACCGCAGAATCCTGCACCCCTTGATGGGGGTCGAATCCGACTCGAGCGCAGGATAGGGCACCCATGGCGGTCAACGGCAGTACCAACGCGACGAGAACGCATGCACGGAGACAATGCGGAGTTTTCAGCCAGCACTCACTTCTCACACGGATACACTATCGCAAATCGCCCTTGGACGCTCTTTGAGCCCAGTGGAGAGCTTGGAGTGGACTGCGCCCAAAGGGAGAGCTAGACGCTCGCGGTGGCCCAGGCGTAGATCAGCCCGAAGGCAACCTGCACGACGAGAGTCGCGACCACGACCGCCCAGCGGGGGTGGATACGGTGCTCTGTTTTGACATCGCTGTTCGCCATCGAAGGGTATGTTGCCACGGATGACGAGGGTGTTCATCCCTTTGTTGGCCCATTGGTCAGTCTTTGCTGTTTTGGTCAGTTTGGGTGCCCCAGCGCCATGCCCCAAGGAGAAACATCACCAAGACAAGGCTGGGTAGACCATCAGAACTGCCTCCCGAGAACGCACATCCCTTGCCACGGAGCTCATCCACTGAGTTGGAGAACGCATCAGTCCCGGGGTCTTCCACCTGACAGATGAGCTGGCCAGAGAGGCACATCGTGATCCCATCAAAGGCCGTCGTCCCGATGGACACAGCGCAGCTCATGCCACCCTCCGGATTGCCCTCATCGGGGAAACCGTCGCAGTCGTCATCCAGCCCGTTGCAGCGCTCGTTCACAGGCGTACAGGGAGGGGGAGCGTTGGTGGAGGTGCAGCCGCCAGGGACGTCGTCGACATAGCCGTTGCAGTCATTGTCGCGCCCATCGCAGATCTCCAGTTGAGGTACTGGCTCACAGACGATGATGCCATCAGCGCACATAGTGACGCCCAGAGGGCAGCTTCCTCCTAGGTGGCAGGGCTGCCCTCCTTGGGGGTTTCCCTCGTCGGTCTCCTCATCGCAGTCATCATCTTGGCCATTGCAGATCTCTGGGCGCGGGTCGCAAGCGGGAGCACAGCCGCCAATGACGTTGTCCACAACGCCATCGCAATCATCGTCGTAGTTATTGCAGGTCTCTGCCTGTGGTGAGGCTATGGGCTGACAGACGACCTCTCCCTCGCAACGTGTGACCCCCACTGCGCACACACCATGTGTCCCTGGGACGACACAGTAGGCGCCACCGCTGGGGTCTCCCTCGTCCACCTCACCATCACAGTTGTTATCCACCGCATCACAAATTTCCGGTCCCGTGGGTGTACAGATAGGGGGATCCACGATGGGGGGATCCACAGCACCGCCTTGCAACTCGGAGCCCGGATAATAGTGCGTTGCGATCCACTGAAAGTCCTTGTTTTCGAGTGCCCAGCGCTGACTGCCCCATTGGCACATGCCTCTGCCGTGGCCCTGAACGGTCTTGCCGGCGCAGAGGGGGTCAACGACGCCAAAGGCTGTGGGATCACCGTTTTCGGCTGAGTACTCCGCAAAGACCAGCTGTCCACTTTCTATCAGCACCATATCTCGGGTGGCGTCGACGGCTTCATTGCCACGATCATTGCGTTCATCCTTGTAGACCTGTGTGTAGGTCGTATCGCAGACATCAGCACAATCATATTTGCCGCCCTTCGTGACCCAAGAGGCGGCATAGGTCCGAACGGCGATGGCCCCAGCTTGGAGAGACGGCATCTCCCAAGAGGCGATCCATTCATGGGGCACGACACCCTTGACGTACTCCTCGAGGGGCATTTCGTCCACAGGGCAGGAGCAGCTGCCAGTCGAGCATTGGCTGCGTCGCCAGACTCGGATTGTTGCTGGCAGGGGAACGTTGTCAAAGGGGGTGATGGTGGTCTCGGGGGAGGCGAGGTCTCGGGCTGCCTGCCAACCACCAAGCCGTAGGACTTCGAGCAAGTTTTTGGCCACCGGACGTAGGTCGGCCCCCTCTTCTAGGGGGTCGAGGTGAGCCCGTGCCTCTGTTCGCAGGTGCAAGGCTGCCACAGGGTCAACGCGCTCATCAGCTGTGCAACCAACCCAGAGGAGGGCAAAGATTGGGAGAACACCTAGAAGGTGTTTGGAGGGAAAGGTGGACATGAGCCCGCTGTGAGGCAAAACACATGCCATGTTATTCGTTTCTAACATGCTAAATTTGCAGGAGCTTAAGAGAGATTTGTCGGGGTCTGGAGTCATCGCTGACTTGTCTCCTGGCCACTAGGAGGGGAACCGTCTGTCTTGATCGCCCAAGCGATCAGGTTGATCAGGTCGAGGACTTCTCCTGGTCCATGGGCGGCGGAGAACGTGCGCCTGCAGGTTGGGCAAGCGGTGACCACGAGCCCCACCGAGAAGAGCTGTGGCTCTTCGAGCCGGCGCCGTGCTTGGCTCGCCGTCGCATCAGGGTAGGTTTGGGGCACCAAGCCTCCACCTCCACAACATTCACCATGCTCCCGGTGATGAAGGAACTCTCGTGGGGAATCAACGCATCGTGCTAGCAGGCGGCGTGGGGGATCATAGATTTTGAGGTATCGTCCGAGGTAGCAGGGGTCATGGTAATAGGCCGCGAAGCGCCGACGTTTGATCGGGAGCCGCTCTGCATGTGGGGCAAGGTACTCGGACAAGTGGAGAACCTCTGTGTTGCACTCGATACCCTGCTTGGGAAGCACCTCCCGCAGTAAATAGACGCACGCCGCTGACTCGAGCACGACGGTGGCGTAGCGACGAATAACCCGGATCATCTCCTCTGCGGCGAGTCGCGCCGCGTCAGGATAGCCAGCGGCGAGCAGCTGATATCCCCCACAGAGGGGAGCGCTATCAACAAGCCGTATGTAGTCCATGCCCAAAGCGTCGAAGACAAAGAAGGCGTCCTCGATGCTGCTTGGATAGGCGTCTAGCGTGTCAAAGGCTGGCAGGAACCCGATCCGGGCCTCAGATGAAATTCGGGCTCCCAGTGGGCTTTGGTGAAGCGTCTCTCGCAGCGCCTCACCGCGTTCTCTGAAGCGCTCTGGAAAGCGTTCGAGGGCGGGGTGTTCGATGCCTTGTTCCCGGGCGACTGCGCGACCATCCCACAACGCTCCCACAACATCATTGCCGTGCTCGCAGTGTTCTGTGCAGAGCCCGCAACCCGTGCAGGCAAAGAGCGGCGAGGCGTAGCCGGGTTGCCAGCCGATGGCGTTGCGTCGCAACATATTCAGCAGCTGCATCTTGGCCTGGGGGATCAGCCCCTCATTGCCGATAGCGTTAGAGACGGGGCAAAGGTGCCGGCAGAGCTTGGGGCAGAAGGTGCAGTACTCCAGGTCTCGTGCATGATCATCCATGGCCATCGCCGTCTCCGCCTCAATCCCACTCTGGGCTGAGCATCATGCGCGTGGGGTCGAGTTGTTGGCGTAGTCGTTGCGTCAGAGGGTGTTGGCGGGCGTGGGTATGTCGGCGGCCGCGGGGGGACAGGCCTGCAGATGTGCAGGCCTCAGCGAGGCGCTCTTTATCGACCTCCTCAGGTACGCTCAACCACATATGGCAGCCATGGGGCGAGAATTGGTCATAGGAGATCCCGTGAACCGTGTTGCCAAGAACATCAGCGGCGGCTTTGCCAGCGGCGACGGCGGTGGAGTGCCGGACGGGGGCCCATGCATGGCATAGGTGTTCAGGGTTCGGGTCTGGGTAGCGTTCTGCCCAATGATCGGCGAGCTGCTGGGGCAATTCACTGCCGCTGTGCTCTGCGGCGATCTCCTCGGCTCGGCGCGCGTCGAGTTCCACGAGCTCAGCGCACCCCTCGAAGACCAGCGTCAGCGCGGCCTGGGCCGGGAACTGTTTCATTACCACTTCCCCAGCAGAGTGCTCATTTGCCATCACACGCAAGCGAGCCGGACGCATGTCGTGGGCGAGCATCTCGCGTGCACACTCCAAGGCGGAGGCGGCGGAGGGGAAGAGGAACGCTCGAGCCATATTCGTTTCGGGCAGGCTATAGACTCGGATGACAGCTGAGACGAGCACTCCGAGCGTTGCCCCAGATCCGATGTAGAGTCGGCTGATGTCCGGCCCCACAGCCCGTCGTGGCGCGACGCGGGTGGCGATAACGTTGCCCAAAGGTGTCACTGTAGTGACCCCCAGGCAGCTCCCATGAAGCGGGCCTCGGAGGGAGGAGTAAGCCAAGGGCGGCGGATCACCAAGGACTCCTCCAAGGGTGGACGTGAAGATGCTGTCGGGGAAGGGGCCCAGGGTCAAACCGTGGCGACGTAGCGCCTCCTCCAGGTGGCGCAGCTCCAAGCCCGTTTGGCACTCAACGAGCTGGGATGTCTCATCCACCTCCAAGATGTTTGTGAGACGGGAGGTGTCCAGCACGATCCGCGGTCGCTGATCATCCGCTCTTTTGCCGTTGTTACGTTTTGGCCAGCGTTCGCGTGTACGACTCCCTGAGCCCGCCACCGCGACCTCTGCGTTCGCGTCATGCGCTGTCTGAAGTACGCTCGAAATTTCTTCTACCGAGCCTGGCCATGCCACCACATCGGGGTGGAGTTCTCCGTAGGACGAGCGGTCAGTGTCAGCGAAGCTGGTATTCACCGCCCCCACCACACGAGAGACCCAATCTTTTAGCAGGGTGCGCTTTGGCATCAGAGGCCCATCTTGCCAGGGTTGAGGATGCCCTTGGGGTCAAATAGCCCCTTGATCTGCCGGTAGACGTCCAGCCCCGGGCCGTGTTCGTCGTGCATGAAGCGCGCCTTGTTCACCCCAATACCGTGGTGGTGGCTGATGGTCCCTCCCTGACGTACTGCAGCTTCTAGCCCCCGTCGCCACAACTTGTCGTAGAGCTTCTCAGCCCGCGGGTGCTGGGCCTCCGCCGCCGCGAAGGTGAAGTAGATCGAACATCCTTCAGGATAGGCGTGGCTGAAGTGTGCCAGCACTACCGCATCTTGTGAGAGCGCTTCTCTGATGGCCTGGTGGAGTTGCTGAAGTTTACTCCAGGTGGTGGCAACCTCGAGGGTGTCGACGAAGCTTCCTGACGCGTAGAGGGGGCTCTGTTTGAAGGCCACTGCATGACGCTCTTCGAACCAGCGCAGCCCAGGGCCGGCGCCGAGGTCGACTCCTGTCAGGGCTTGGATGAGGCGGTGGGCTTCATTCGCCTCCGTCTTCACTGTAGAGATGTCTCCCTCGAAGCCTACGATCAACAGGCATCCGCTGCCAACATGCGGCAGAAGTCGCTCTCCGGCTTTGCTGACCCACTTGGCGTGGCTCAGAGTGTTGCGTAGCGCCCAGTCCCGCAGCCCGCCGCGCATCACTCTCGCTCGGCGCCCGAGCCTTTGGGCCAGCCCACGCAGCCCCTGTGGTTTCTCGTTTTCTTCACTCTCGTCGCTGAGGCCCACCATCATCGTATCCAGGGCGTCATAGAGGCGAAGCGTCGCGGGACGGAGTCCGCGCTGCATGAGCTGGCGCATGGCTTCGCAGCCGGCTTGGGTGTCAGCGAAACGGTAGGCGCGGAAGGTACGGGTCGCGGGCAGAGGGTGCAATCGCAAGGTGGCTTGGGTGATGACTCCAAGGGTACCCTCGCTGCCAACGATGAGCTGTAGTAGCTCGGGTTCCTCGTCGCGGCTGCAAGTCATGACACGGCCCTCGCCGGTGACAACCTCGATGGAATGCACCATGTCTTCAATTTTGCCGTAGCGCGAGGATGACTGACCAGCAGAGCGCGTTGCCAGCCAGCCACCCAGTGTTGAGCAGTGAATCGATGATGGAAAGTGCCCGAGAGTGGTGCCCCGCAGGTTGAGTTGGTCTTCCAGGTGTTGCCCCAGAATACCCGCCTGAAAGGTTGCGAGTTGGTCCGTGGCAGAGAAATCCACCAGCGCGTTCATGCGTTTCAGGTCGAGCATGATGCCGCCATGGAGAGCCATGGCGCCGCCGCAAACGCCCGACCCGGCGCCCCAGGGCACCAAGGGCACTCGAAAGTCAGCAGCGATCTTCACGACTTCGAGGACCTCACTCGTGGACTCAGGCCAGACGACGACGTCAGGTGGCGCCACAAGGGGTCTGTTGTTGCGGACGGCGAGAAGATTGCGCGCCCACTGATCGCGCGCGTAGGCCAGCCGATCCACATTAGCGGCGCTGACTCGCTCTGCAGGCAGAACTCCAGTTAACGCCCTGATGAGTGGTTTGCGCTCGATCTTGGGAGTTGGACTCACAGCGGCAGTTTGGCGCCGGCTGTGGGTCCCTGTCAAACCCACAGCCCGTGGAGCGGCAGAACAACTGCTAGCGGTAAATCCGGGTCAGATCGCGGGTGATGTTTTTCTGCATGGCCTCGATGGTGCCCCCCCCAATGGAGAGCAAGATCGCGTCTCGTAGCATCCGCTCCACTGGATAGTCACGGGTGTAGCCATAGCCGCCGAGCACCTGGATTGCCGTCCGCGCCACTCGCTCCGCCATCTGTGTTGCCACGAGCTTCGCGCCAGCGGCGTCGAGGCTTTGGCGGTGCTCCCGAGTGATGCGTTGAGCGACATCATAAACATAGGCCCGAGCCGCTTGGGTCTCGGCAAAGGCGTTGGCCAGGTATGTTTGAATCTGTCCGAAACGGGTCAAGGTCAAGCCAAAGGCCTTGCGGTCGAGGGCATAGCGGTTCATCTCGTCGACACAGCGCAGCGCAATGCCAATAGACTGCGCAGCAAGGGTCACACGTTCTACCTCGAGGTTGCGCATCATATGCATGGTGGCGCGGTTCTCGGCGCCGATGAGGTTCTCGGCAGGGACCTCGTAATCTTCGAAGACGAGCTGGGTCGTGGGCGAGGCGCGCATGCCCATCTTCTGTTCCTTGCGACCCGCGGAAAACCCTGGGCCCTTCTCTACAACGAAAGAGGTGATCTCCTTGCGCTTGGGCTCATCCAGCTTGCAGTAGAGGATGAAGATGTCACCTTTGTCACCGTTGGTGATGAACTGCTTCGTGCCGTTGATGACATAGCGATCCCCTTTGCGTACCGCGACGGTTCGCATGCCCAGGACGTCCGTGCCCGCTTCTGGCTCAGTCATCGCCAGCCCCGCGATCCGCTTGCCAGAGATCACGTCTGGCAGGTAGCGGCGGCGCTGGTCGGCGTTAGCGGCATAGTAGAAGTTGTTCACGAAGAGGACTTCGTGCGCGAGATAGGAGAGGGCGAACCCAGGGTCCGAGCGGCTCATTTCCTCCAGCACAATGACCGCAGCCGTGGGGTCGAGGCCAACTCCACCGTCCTCTTCCGGGACCGTGAGACCGAAGAGGTTCAGTTCGCTGCCCAAGCGCCGAAAAAGGGCCTCGTTGAAGCCTTCCTTTTCGTCATATTCGGCGGCTTGGGCTTCCAACTCACTGGTGGCAAACTGCCGGACGGTTTCGCGGACCGCCTGGTGGGTCTCGGTAGGGTTGTACAGGTCGAATCTCATGGGGGCACCTCATGCCGGTCAAACGCTATCATATGTCCAAAGCGAGGTTTCACTGCAAGCCTTGCAATCGGCCTTGCGGCGATCCTTGCGCTATGGAGACTGGAAAGCATCGCGGGAGCGTGGCATCGTAGCGAGATAGTGTGATCCCCTCGCGCGGAGGAACAATGTCAGCGAACGTTGAGACTATTAACGACTATTTCAAGCGCTATGAGTGGCACTACGAGTACGACACCTCCACTCGGACCTGGGTGACCGGTTTTCGCGGGGACATAAACAACTTCAATGTTCTAGTGCACTTGGCGGAGGATTGGCTCTATTTTATCATCAGCCCCTTCGTCAACGCTCCCAGCAAAGAGGAGTGTGAACGCAACCTCTATCACCACCTCTTGCGCATCAACCACGCGATGAATATGGCGAAATTCAGCATCGATGGGGACCATGATGTGGTGTTGACGGTGGAGCTTCCCACCGAGAGCTTGGACTACAGTGAATTTTCCGATGGGATCAACGCGCTGAGCTACTACGCCGATCAGCACTATATGGACGTGCTAAATCTTGCGCAGAACCCCAACTACCAGCCGCAATATCAGGTGTCTGATGACGATGATTGGCGTCCCCCCGGGCCTGAGGGCGGGCCGAATTAGAGCTTCTCCATGAAGCAGGGATCATCACGCCAGGCGCGGCTTTCAGCCACCAACGCCTGATAGGCGTTGAGTTGCTCACGGCGCTCCACGTCATCCCAGCCGAGCTCTTGAGCCAAAAGCTCAGAAACCCTCGCCGCGATACTCAGCCCCTGGTCTCGGCTGCGATAGAAGATATGCGTTCGGCGCTTGAGGACGTCTTCAAGGGCGCAGGCGAGCTCGAAGCGGGCTGCGAAGATGATCTCTGCCCAAATAAACGGCAGCTCAGCGTCGACTCGTTTGCACAGTTCATCGGTGGCCAGATCGATGACTTGTCGTGCACGCACACCGTAGGTTAGCGCCAGGTGTTCTCCCACCGCGGCGTCGCCTACTTCCCGCCCGAGATCCGCGATCATCTTCGAGAGGTCATGGTCGGCCTCGAGGCCGACGCTCCCGGGGAGGGGGAGGGAAGAGGTGAGACCTTTTCCGCGCGGGATAGGACCGCCAGCCATGATAATGGGGCGCTCTGCTTGATCCAAGCACTCCGCCGCCATGCGCCGGTAGGTGGTGAGCTTCCCCCCGGCGATCACCACGAGGTTGTCGCTGCGCACGTGGATCTTGTGCTCACGGCTGACGCTGCTCGGCGCCCCTTCATCCTCTTCCTGCAAGAGCGGGCGGACACCGATCCAGTTGGAGATCACATCCTCGGGCGTGAGCTTTGATGCTGGGAAATATGCGTGCGCGGTGGCGAGCAGGTAGCGCACATCCTCGCCGCTGGCTTGCAACGCGCCAGGGTCCTCGTGGGAGTCGGTGTCTGTGGTGCCGATGACCGTACGCTCGTGATAGGGCAGGATGAAGAGCACACGGCCATCTTCAGGGTGCTTCACCAACAGAGCCTCGTCCACGGGCAAGCGCGACTTGGGGACGACGATATGCACGCCCTTGGCTGGCCGCATCCAACCTTCGGGGCGCTGAGAGAGCGCCAGAACTTCGTCAGTCCACGGTCCAGCTGCGCAGATGAAGACCCGACCGCGGACCGTGAATTGTTCGTCGGTGATGCGGTCCCGGGCTAGGACCTGAACGATCCGTCCACGACGATAGTCGAGTTTCTCGACTCGGCAGCGTGGCAGCACCTCTGCCCCGGCTTCCATCGCGCCCAGGGCGTTTTCCAGCACGAGGCGAGCATCATCGGTTTGGTAGTCGTAATAACGAACCGCACCTTTGAGACCCTCAGCGTTCAGCCCGGGGAGGACCTCTCCAACTTCCGCAGCGGAGAGCTTGCTGTGGTTCTCATAGTTACGAAAGAGCGCGAGGCCGTCGTAGATCCACAAGCCGAAGTCCACAGCAAAGAGGGGCAGGCCGTCGCCCTGGTAGACCGGAAAGACGAAGGGCAGGGGGCGCACGATGTGGCGTGCCAGGCGCGCCAGGGCTGCGCGCTCACTCACAGACTCGAAGACCAGGCCGAGTTGCCCCATCTCGAGGTAGCGCAGGCCGCCATGGACGAGGCGGCTCGAGCGGCTCGAGGTGCCATAGGCCAGATCGTCTTGCTCAAGGAGCGCCACGCGATAACCGCGGAGGGCGGCGTCGCGGGCGATGCTCGCTCCGGTGATACCGCCACCGATGATCACGACGTCAAAGAGGTCTCGAGTGAGGCGTCTGCAGGTGTCTCGTCGATGCTCTTGGGGACACGTGTTCATGGCGCTGCTCAGCGCAACTTGACGTGCAATTCCGTCAGTTGCGCTTCATCGATCTGGGTCGGAGCGCCCGTCATGGCGCAGGTCCCGCGTTGGGTCTTGGGGAAGGCGATGACGTCGCGCAGAGACTGAGCCCCGCCCA
>JAFCZD010000113.1 GCA_019314525.1 Deltaproteobacteria bacterium | reverse complement strand
TGCCATGCTATGAATCACTCGTGATTCTCAAACGACTAAAAATCGGCAAGTTTCGTAATCTTCGCGCGGTAGACCTGCGATTTGGCAGCGGTATCACGATTCTCTTGGGAAAAAACGGGACAGGCAAGACAACCCTGCTCAACCTCATCAAGGCTATCCTGGTCTCAGATTACAGCATCTTCTTGGAGTCCAGTTCCGAGGTTGAATTCGAACTTCAGGGCGCTGATGGTGTGACCCTCGAGGCACGAGTTGTCACATCGAGAAGACCCGTTGACGAGAGTGCTAAGAGCGCCGCACCCTCGATCGATCAACTTGGAGTGTTAGGATCGTCCACTCCCTACGAACTCGCCGTTGGTTATCGTTTCATTGCTGGAGATGGCAACACAGATATTGTGTTCGAGTCCAAGGGGCCAGATGTGGTCATCCGCCAGGGCACAAATGAGCGCTACAGGCAGCCGGCCCAGGAGCACTTCCTCATGCTTGGAGTTGCAGCTGCCCTATGTGCTCAGCACGCCCCAGACCTTGGGCTGGGAGCATTTTTCCGGGAGGTCGTCGCTCTAATCATGACGGTTGACCGCTATGACGAAGCGCTTGGCGTGTTCGAGAGGCTGGTCAATGAGCGAGGCGCGGGGGTGACCCTCGAGGTGACTGAAAATGACGGACCGAATGTTCGTCAGATATTCGTCCCGGGAGCGTTGCATAGCGTGGTGCATGCCCACGCCGAATCGGAGAAGAAAGAGCAGAGCTTTTTAATCCCCGCTGGAGAACTGCCCTTCCTGGAGCGAGCGAAGGAGCTGATGGGTTTTCACGACGCGATTTGCGACGTGAAGTTTCTTGGTGCCCAGACAACGGACTCCCAGCAGAGGAGGTATCGTTATGGCGACTTCAACTTTCTCTTCCACGCCCATAATGGAGACATCATCTCGCACGAAGAGCTCAGCTATGGACAGAAGCGGCTCTTGTCATTTCTCTATCTGATAGACCTAGATGGACCGATCGTGATCGCCGATGAGCTGGTCAATGGCCTGCACCATCAATGGATCGAGGCAACCGTCGCCAGCCTCGAGAACCGACAGGCGTTTCTCACCAGTCAAAACCCGCTTCTCCTCGATCATCTCGAATTCACGTCAGCGGAAGATGTGGAGCAGGCCTTCGTTGTTTGTGAGACCTCACAAGAGGATGAGGAGGCCGTCAGTTTTTCCTGGCGCAATATGTCAGAAGGTGAGGCGGCTTCCTTCTATTCCACCTATGAAACGGGGATCCAGCACGTTGGGGAGATCTTGCGCACCAAGGGACTCTGGTAGTGGCAGCCAGCTCTGCTCCCGTCTTTTCGGTGCTGGTATTGACTGAAGATGGCAGCACTTCTGCGCACGCGACCATCGAAGCCCTCGCCAAGAAGCTGTTAACCTCCGTTGACTCCAACTGCCACACTGGGCGGGTTCGATTCGAGCCTGGCAACCCTGAAGCAGTCGCAATTGTGACGGCCAACAGATGGAAGGAGAAGAAGGCTCACAAGAAACAGGTTGACCTCGTACGCACCATTGCTGCGAAGATCTCGGAGTCTTCTGGGTATGTTTTCTTCCATTTCGATGCTGACGTGACTTGGAAGAAGCGCAAAACGTCTCACAACGAGGGGGCTTTCAAGGAGATCGTTGTGTCGAAGGTCGAGCGTATCTTGAAGGCTCTGGATATCAATGAGACCGATCGTGAGGATCGTCTCTCTCGGCTACTCGAACTCGTGCCAACCTACAGCATCGAGGCCTGGCTCTACCAAAACACGGGCGAAGCGATTCGAATCTCCCAGCAAAGCTACCGGCGAGAGGACGTGAAGCTTTTTTGCCAATGGAGAGACGACCGAAGTCTCCTTGATGAGGTTTCGAAGCCAAAAGAGCAGACCAAACTGAAGGGCAAGCACAACCGTTCGCTGGCTGAATCGGCGTTTCCGGCCAAGGACGTGGAGAGGGCCGAGAAATCTTGGGCTCGTTCTGTTGCGAGGCTATCCGAGTGCAGTTGTCTCCGTAGAGATATCGCGGCGACCTATCACTGCGATGCAGCG
Organism: Deltaproteobacteria bacterium; assembly: GCA_019314525.1. GTDB lineage: Bacteria > Myxococcota_A > Polyangia > JAFCZD01. The sequence continues at coordinate 16,781 of JAFCZD010000113.1, read as the reverse complement.
GAGATGGCAGACCACGACTGAATCGCTCTCTTTGCGGCGCTAGCCTGGCGGGCACCATTGCACTACCGCTGGATCCGACCCGTCATGGGCACGAAGCGCACCCCAAGCAGCTGTTTACGCACAAAGCCCATCTTCGTGCGCTCGATGCGCACGAGCTTTTGCACCCCCACGCCCACAGGAGCGATGAGGATCCCACCCACAGCGAGCTGCTCGAGGAGGGGCTGGGGAATCTTCGGTGGCGCCGCGGTGAGGATAATCCGATCGAAGGGCGCGTGCTCTTTCCAGCCTGCGTAACCGTCTCCCTCGCGCACGTGGATGTTTGAATACTGGAGCTTGGCCAAGAGCTCTTTGGCGCGCCTGGCCAAGGTCGGTACGATCTCGATCGAGTAGACGACGTGGGCGAGCTCTCCAAGGACGGCGGCCTGATACCCCGATCCTGTGCCTATCTCCAACACCTTGCTCTCGGGGAGCACCCGCAGCACCTCGGTCATATAGGCCACGATGTAGGGCTGGCTGATGGTTTGGCGCTGCCCGATCGGCAGGGGGCGGTCGGCGTGGGCGAGGCCACGCAGGTGAGAGGGCACAAAGAGGTGGCGTTTGACGCGCTGCATGGCTGCGAGCACACGCTTGTCGTGAATCCCCCGCGCGGCGAGTTGCTTTTGCACCATTTGTGCGCGGGCCTTGCTCAAACCTGCAGATCGTTTGGCCTCGGATCGCTCGGCCAGCACAGGGCGCGTGGTGGACGGACCGGCTGGCGGAGCCTCTTCGCGGCACCCGGGGCCAAAGGAAAGGAGCGCCAGTGAGAGGAGCAGCTTTGGTGATAGGTCACGCATCGGACTCCTCCTCATGCCGTAAACGATGATGTTGCGATCAGCAACGGTGCTCACGCGATCGCGCCCCGCATCACAACTCTGTGGCCACATTGCGCCTATTTGGCCTCTGGATATCCTGGCACACGACTTGCTGCGTCACTTGTTTTTTTCTCGGGAGTTTCTTGATGCAACGTGTCCTTTTCCCACTCTTTGGATGCTTGACTTTGGTGGTGGCCTGCAGCGGCGACACCGGTGCCCGTCCAGATGTCTTCCACGTGATCGACTCCTATGTGGAGATCGATGGGCCCAAGCCAATCTTTCGCGACGCCAGCCTCTGTGGTCCGGGCACCTCTGGCGCCAGTGGTGTTTGCCAGGACATGAGCGCGTCTTCCGACGCTGCTGACACCATGGTTCCTGACACCGTGGTTCCTGATAGCACCATCGACACCACAGCGGATCAATGCGTGCCACCCACGGCGTGCGTGGTCGAGTTTTCCTTCGACAAGATCGGCAGCGAGACCACAGCCGCGCTTCACGGGGATTTTAACGGCATCGGCACCGTCTGGGCGCCGAAAATGATGACCCTCGATAGCAACCGCTGGCAGGTGAGCGCTGTGCTCGAAGATGGTCAGCGCCTGACGTACAAATTTGTCGTAGACGAGGACTTGCCCGGCGAGACGTGGTTTGCCGACGCGGCAAATCCTAACCAGGAGGATGACGGCCTCGGCGGCAAAAACTCCATCCTCGACGTTGTTTGCGACAACCCCTGCGATTAGGAGACGAGCCTCTTGCGTGGTCTTTGTGACATCACCTGCCTTTCATCACTGACGGCCCTCACCGTGCTGGCCCTGGGCTGCGCGCCCATGGCTGATGAGGGGAATGAGAGCGGGCTTGCCTTGACCACCCAGGTGGACGATTGGCGTGATGAGGTGATCTATGAGGTCCTCGTCGATCGCTTCGCCAATGGCCGCAAGGACAACGATCTCGTCGACGGCGTGCATATTCGACCCGGCGACCTCGCGCGCCACCAAGGCGGCGATTGGCGTGGCCTCGCCAACAACCTTGACTACATCCAGGACCTGGGCGCCACGACGATCTGGATCTCGCCTCTGGTGGCGAATGTGTCTCGTGGCCCCAAGCAAGATGGCTACCATGGCTATTGGGCCAACGACTTCACCCGCATCAACGCCCGCTATGGGACCCTCGCGGAGCTGCGTCAGTTGGTACGCAAGGCCCATGCGCGGGGCATGAAGGTCATCGTGGACGTGGTGACCAACCACACCGGTCAGGTCTTCTTCTACGACTTTGACGGTGATGGGGCCGCTGGGGCAGGGGAGGTGGAGCCGCGCTTTTCGCCCCATGGCCCCTATGAGGCGACGGTGGCCTGGCTCGAGGACAAACCCCACATCTTTGACTATGGGCTCGATCGAAGCGGCGAGCCGGGAGAGAGGGTGCTCGACGCCCGTCATTTCCACCGACAGGGTCAGACCAATGACTTTTTGGATCGGTTACAGATCTTCAACGGAGATTTTCCCACGGGGCTGCGCGATATTGACACCGAGCAAGATGCTGTCGTGCGGGGCATGGTCGACACCTATTTGCGCTGGGTGGAGTTGACCGATGTGGATGGCTTTCGCCTTGATGCCGTGCCCCATGTGCCTCACCTCTTTTGGCAGCGCTTCGCCCGTGAGCTGCGCCAAGAACTCCACTGGCGCGGCAAGGAGCGCTTCTTGTTGCTGGGGGAGGTCTTCCATGGCGACGGCGAGGTGCTGGCTGGCTACACACGTGAGGGTGGGCTGGACAGCGTGTTCGATTTCCCTCTCAAGTGGCAGGTGGTGGATGGCTTTTTGCTGGACGGCAAGCCCGCAAGCAACGCGCGGCAGGCGCTGGAGACGAACCGCGAGCACTTCCCGACGGTGGCTCACCCCCATGGCATCGGGCTGAACCCGTGGCAGGCCCGGGTCGCCCTGGTGGATAATCACGACATGGCGCGGATTCGTCGTGAGCTTGACGATCCCTTCGTTGCAGAGCTGGCGATGACGCTGATCTTCACCGTGGACGCTATCCCTAGCGTCTACTACGGGACGGAGCAGGAGCTGGCAGGGGGCTGGGGTGACGACTCGCGAGAGGTCTTGTGGGATACGGGCTATCGTCGTCATACGCGCATGTTCGGCCACCTGCAGAAGCTCAGCCGCTTGCGGCGTGAGAGCCTCGCTCTACGCCGCGGGGGTCTCGCCATACGCTACGCCAGCGAGTTCAGCGCGCGGCTCTCGGCGCCGGGGGCGGGGCTTTTGGCCTATGAGCGCAGCGCCGCGGACGATCGCGTGTTGGTGGCGATCAACGGTCACCCCGTCGATCATGCGCGAGCGCACGTAGAGACGGGTTTTGCTGCAGGGACCTTACTCGTGGATGGCTTGGGCGTGATGCAGGGCTTGTTGCGCGTCGAGGCCGGTGGGCAGGTGTTCTTGGATATTCCCCCGAGGCGAGCGCTCGTTCTCAGGCGTGCGCACGACGACGGCTGAAGATCAGCAGCGCCAAGAGCAAGAGCGGCAGGCCGAAGCTGCCAGCACCAGCGCCCACGCTGCAGCTGCCTCTGATCATCGCTGGGGTGGCGTGAGAGGTGGCGGGCTGTTCTGAAGAGGGCGTTCCGTAGGACGTGTTCGTGCTGGGTGGGGCAGCGGCAGGTGGCTCTTCTTGTGGCGCTTCGGTGGTTGGAGCGGGGGAGGGCGTAGGTTGCTCACCTTCCACCACGATGTCGCCAGCGGTGACTTCACGCAGCCAGCCCAACGCCACGTCGACGCGCGATTCGAACTCACTGGCACCACAGACGTCTTGATAGTCAACACTGCCCCGTGAGTTGATGCCCACAAGCACCTCCACACCGTTGCGCTGGATGAAGGCTGGTCCACCGGAGTCACCGTGGCAGATATTCCCCACCCCGTTGCCGGTGCCGATGACATTGAGTTCGTGGGGGGTGACCTTGGCTACGTTATTTGTCGCCTGACGCTTCGTGCCATAGTCCTCCGCCATCCACGCCGTGTCACCGAAGCCCACCAGGGTGATCTGCGCGCCGACAGTTGGTGCCGTTTTGCCCACGCTCTTGGAGGTGATAGGGGGCGCCTCGTCCAGCAGTACGACCCCAATATCGAAGCTCACAACGTATTTCGTCTCGAGCCAAAGGGTGTCGTATTGGGGGTGGAACTTCCAGGATTTGGCCGCGTAGCTCTTTCCACCAATCTTGAAGCTGGCTTGATGAATATCCTCAAGGCAGTGGGCAGCTGTCAGCACCGTGCGTTGCCCCACCAGGGTGCCTGTGCAGAGGCCGGAGCCCAGCTGGGTGGGGTTGTCGGGCATGGGCAGCACGAGGTCGAGTAGCCCCACGCTTGGATGCCCCGTATCGACGACGCCATCAGTGATGAAGGCGCCGTGGCTCCCCAACTCCTCCGAGAGGTCTCCACCACACGCTGTGGAGAGCAGGACAACAATGAGGAGTTGGCGGCGCATGCCTAAGAATTAAGCAGATCGCGTGCCACTATTGGAGGTGTGTGATTCTAGTGTGTTAGGCGGACAACGCGGGCGGGATGGGAAGGTTCAGTTGACCCCACCGGCAGGTGTTCTTTCCAGGTACTGCGAATGTACAGCTACCTCTTCATCTCACGCCTGAGGGACGTCACGTCACGTCGCAAGCGTTCGATGGCGCGTTGCTGCGCCTGAACGGTGGCGAGGAGCATGCTGGTGTAGCCATAGAGGTTGACGCGACCGCGGGCTGGGTCGCCAGCGAAGCTCTGGCCGGCATCTTCAAGGATGAAGCCCAATTGCGCCCCCTTGCCGAGGGCGGGATCCTTGTAGCGGTAGGTGGCGAGCTTGAGTTCGAGGGTTTTACGCGCCACCTTCTGCAGGGCGGCGGGTCCAAGGTAGCGGATCTCCTTTTTCGCCCTGCGGGTGGAGATCGGGCATGGGCCGCCGTCTGTCTCATACCACGCGCCCTCGACGCAGATCCGTCCATTGCCGGCGCCACAATCATAAGCACACATCAGATCATTGGGTGCGCAGAGGCTACCGAGCAGCGGTCGGACGGCCGGGCAGTCAGGGTCGGGGTGGGGCGCATCACAGTGCCATGTCGGATCGCCCCCGCAGCCGCCCACGGGCCCCTCGAAACAGTTGGTGCAGTGACAAATCAGCCCTTCGTAGTCGCAGAAGGCATCCATCACATCACAGAGCTCTCCGGCCGCCTGCTCGCGCGTCGCTGGACATTCAGCCGTGATCGGTGGCGGGCACCCTGTGAGGGCGATGGACCATGAGCCGTCCTGACAGAGCGCGCGGGTGCGGCATTGGGCGCGCGGATCCTCACCGTATTCGCAGATCAGCCCCTCTCGTGTGCACAGGGCACCCTCCATGGGCAGCATGGATGGACAGACATGGGGCAAGAGGTCGGGCGGTGTGCCATCCCTTGGCGGGAGGTCCACGTTCGCTGTGGTGTCAGAATGTGTATCTACTGCCCCATCTTGTTGCAGCAGCGGCGGTAAGCTATCGCTGCAGCCCACAGTGAAGAGCGCGATCAAGAAGCAGAAGCCTGTAACAGGTCGTTTTGGCATGATGGCCTCCTTCGTCTTTGATTCTTATGCGCGAAGGCCCAAAAAACCGACAAAAAATACTGCGTGGGGGGTCAGTCGCACGTTCCCTGGATGCGATCACCCACGGACTCACTGTGTTGGTCTAGGTAATAACCCTCGGCGCTTGGTCCAGGCGTGGTGTGCACCTTCACCGTCAACGTGTAGGAGGCCGCCGGGTACTCATCGGATGGATAGCCATCCTCTACCGTGAATTTGTATTTTGTGGCCGTGAAGGTGTTGGTGAGGATGGCCCATCGCTGGCGTTCGGTGTTGGCCGCCTTGTCAAAGGAGAAGCCATAGGCGTTGATCATCGGGGGCGTGGGGTCATCGGTGCTCGTGGCGTCGGAGTCGCCGCCTATCAAAATCCACTCGATGTTGTCGCCGTTGGGCTGGAAGGCAGCGACGGGGTTGAGGTTCTTGTCCACCACGATGGCCGTGAGGTCGATCTTTCCACTGTCGAAGATATCCGTGGCGAAGGTCTCGATCTTGCTGGTCTCAATAGAACTGTCCACAGCGCCGCTCCATACCAACTTGTAGATCGCCACCACCTTCGTGTCAGCGTCCCATACGCCGTTCCCTTGGTCCCATTGACCATTCTTGGGGTCGAGGTCGATGAAAACCTCGCCACCAGACCATGAGTCGTTGTCGTCCTCGTCGAGGAAGGGCTCGGCGCTGTCGACGAAGGGCTCGCCGGGGTCATAGGTGCCGTTGCCGTTGATGTCGGTGAAGGCCTCCTCGCCATCGACAATAGCGATGATGGTCACCACCCCATCCCGTGGGTTGCGTTGGATACCGTTGGCGTCGAAATACGAGGGCTCGTTGAGGGTGGGGTCGGGCTGGACATCTTTGGGAGCCGAGTTGCCACCCCGTGGGTTGTAGATGTATTTCAGTTTGCCCGTATAGGTGTCTTCGAAGGGGGTGATGGCGCCGGCTTCGGTGCGAAATTGAGCGTTGAGCGCGGTGGCGGGGATCGCTTTCCCGTCGCGTGTTTCGGCGGTGAGCATGCATGTGACGTTGATGTCCGGCACGGGCTCGCGGAAGGCGCCGATGTTGACGGCGTCGCAGGTGAGCCGCACTTTGCCGTCCACCGGTCGTGCCCCTGGCCCTGCCTCAGTGAAGGTCACGGCGATGGACGCGCTGGCGCTGACCCCCGTGTTGTCGTCAGAAAAGTCCGCTGTGACGTTGGCCTGGCCAGGTCGCGAGGCGCTGTAGAGCTTGATTTGGGTCTTGCCGTCGGGCCCTGTGGCCGACGAGACGTATTGGACATCGCTCGTGGCGTCGAAGCTGCCAGAGCTGGTTTCGAACTCCACGTTGGCGTTGGGCTGAGAGTCCCCGTCGACGATGACCTGCGCGGTGATCGTGGCAAACTCAATGCCGCCAGCGCTGATCTCTCGCTTGTCGACGCTGAGCTTGATGGCCGTTTCACCGCAGGCTGTGATCAGCAGGAGGGTCAGGGGCAGGAGCATCCTCAGAACCATGGGGGGCTCTCCTTGAGCTTAAGGGGTAGAGATAAGTCTTCCTTCTCTATCATAGCTCGACGTGCGTGGGGCGCCAACTCGCACAGAGGGCATTGTGCCAAGGAGCCACGCTCATGGTAGCGTGGCGACGCTCGAACCAACGGAGGAACGATGCTCGACAAGCTGATCACGCTCTTGACCGAAAATCCACTCTTCAGGGCAGGTCTGGCCGCCATGCCTCCTTCTCTGGGGGAGTTTTTTAGCGATATTCAAAGTGTCTTTGGGCAGCGCCCTGGCAGCGGTCGCGTCATCGACAGCGACGTGGAGGAGGGGAGCCATAGTGGCCTCGCCGCGCTGCTCGCCAACGTCAAAGGCGGTACGGTGCAAGGTGTCTTGCTGCTGCGCGGTGACGTCGAATCTGGAGTGGCTCGTGGGGTGAATATTCTCTATGGCGCCCTAAAAGGGGGGCAGATTCGCGGTGTCAACGTCATGGTTGGCGATGTCGAAGGGGGCGAGGCCCGTGGCGTGAACGTGATTGTTGGCGCCATCAAAGGTGGGAACCTCAGCGGCATTAACATCGTGGCGGGTGATATTCACGAGGGCAAGGTGAGCGCCGCGATGGTCCTGGGGGATGTGTACGGTGGTGAGGTCCACACGCCCTTTTTGGTGGGGCGTATCATCGGCGGCAAGGTGGAGGCGAAGCGGCACCTTGGTGGAGCGGAGCCTGCAGCAGCCAGTCCCACGCAGGAGCCTGCAGACACAGACAACCCCGCAGACAACCCGAGCTCAGCGGACTCCTGACGGACATAGGCGGCGATAACGGATGAGGACAGCTCGCTGGCGGCGGGCGTCTTTGCCGCTCTGAGGATCCCCGTAGTGTCCCTCGGCGTTAGCTTGTAGCGGCGTGATGAGGCTGCGCAGGGATTGGCAGGTGCCCGCTAGCTTCTGTCTCCGTTGCCGCTGCTTTTCGAGTTGACCAAGCATCTCTTCTAATAAGGCCACCCGCGTCGAGCGTTCGCGCACTTTGGCGCGAGCTGCTCCATCGTCTTGCCTACAGGCGGGCATGGAAAGCAGCACGATAATGAGCAGCAGACGTAGCACCCCTGCAGTTTAATTAGAAAAGCCAGTTCGTTCCAGCGATGTGTGTTGTTCCTCGCGCAATGGTGCTGACGCTGTGCGGCATACACTTTGCAAACCTGGCGGCGTGAGCTGGTGAATGTTGCCTTTCACAACATCAGAGGAGTAACGATGTCTCGTTGGACCACCCCCCTAGTTCTGGCGCTCTTTAGCGCTTCCTTTGTTGGCTGTGCAGACGAGATCGTCGACATTTTTCCGGAATCTGGTGTCACCCAGGATGGGTCGATTTCTCAACGAGACAATGGAATCACCCAAGATGGGGGGGGCACCTCAGATGTTGTTGTTTACAACGACGGCAACGCCGATGGGCCTGTGGCGAACGTTGACACAGGGCCTGTGGCTGACGCGTGCGTTCCGCTTGCTTCTTGTAGCGTGCTGATCACCTACCCCAAGGGGAGCGAGACCAGCGTTGAGCTGCGTGGCGACTTCCAGGCCAATGGCTGGGAAAATGGCGTGGCACTACAGGACACAGGCAGCCAATGGGAGACCACCCTGCAGCTCGATAACGGGTTGCGCTTCATCTACAAATTTGTGATCAACGGCACCGATTGGGTGGCAGACCCAGTCAACAGCGATACAGAGCCGGATGGCCTTGGTGGTGTGAATTCGGTGTGGAATGTGAGCTGCGGTGAGCCTTGCGCTGATAGTGGCGTGGTCACCGACGGTCCCATCATCAACCCCACCTTCGATTGGCGCGACGCCGTGATGTATTTCGTGCTCCTCGACCGCTTCTCCAACGGCGACCAAAGCAATGACAAACAAGAGGGTGTGGAGTGGGCAGCTGACTACCAGGGCGGCGATCTTCAGGGGCTGATCGACAAGGTGAAGTCCGGGTATTTCAAGGCTCTTGGCGTCAACGCGCTGTGGATCTCTTCGCCCATCGACGCACCCGAGGGGCGCTACGCTGGGGACGATGGGCACGACTACACCGGCTATCATGGCTACTGGCCCACGGATTTGACGAAGATCGAGGCCCGCGTGGGTACCCTCGACAAGCTCAAGGAACTCGTCACGGAGGCTCACTCGCGGGACATCAAGATCTTGATGGACTATGTGATGAACCATGTGCATGAGAACAGCCCAACCTATGCCAACCACAAGGATTGGTTTTGGAGCCTCGACTACAACGGAAAGACCTGCATCTGTGGTGATGCATGTAGTTGGGAGACTGTGCCTGAGAACCTGCGGTGTTGGTTCGATCCCTTCTTGCCCGACTTCGATTTTACCAACGCCACAGCGCGACAGTTTTCCATCGACAACGCGGTAGACTGGGCGAAAAAGGCAGGCATTGATGGCTACCGCCTCGACGCCGTCAAGCATATCGAGATCAGTTGGGTGGAGAACCTGCGTCAGCGCATGGGTTCGAACTTCTACATGGTGGGTGAGACCTTCACAGGTGATAAAGGCACGATTGCCCGCTATGTCGGCTCGACGATGCTTGATGGGCAATTCGATTTTCCTCTGCGTTGGGCGATGGTACAGACGCTGCTCATGCGCAAGGACCTCGGCGGCAGCTACCCACAGGGGTTCGAGGGCCTCGACAAGTTCTTACAAGAGAACAAGAACGCCTACTGGTCGGGTGCGGTGATGGGAACCTTCCTAGGGAACCATGACCTTCCCCGGATCATTCACTTGGCGGAGGACCAACCACTCTTTGGCGAGTGGGATAGCGGCAAAGACCGTGCGTGGAGCAACCAACCTTCACTGCCAAGCTACAACCGCCCCTTCCAGCGAGTGGCGGTGGCCTACACGGCGTTGATGACGCTGCCTGGTGTGCCCCTGATCTACTATGGCGATGAGGTGGGCATGGCTGGCGCGGGCGACCCTGACAACCGCCGCTCCATGGAGTGGTCAGGCTACAACGTTGACCAAATCACCCTCAAGGACCACATCGCCAAGGTGGGCAAGATTCGTGCTGAGCATCCAGCGTTGCGGCGCGGCTATCCGACGAAGCTGGTGGCCCAGCGAGATGTCTATGCTTATGAGATGGTGGATGGTAGCGACCGCATCGTGGTGGTTCTCAACCGCTCCGATAGCGCCCAAAGCATCAGCATCAATGGTCAGTATACGGACTTGCTCACGGGTTCCAGCGTCGATGGAAGCTCTCTGAGCATCCCGGCGCGTAGCTCGATGATCCTCGAGTAGAACATGGAGAAGCGCATGCCCTTGCCTCGGACTATCTGCATGGCCGTTGTCGCGCCGGCTTTGTTTCTGTTGCCCACCTTGGCCATGGCGAAGGTGGTGCTGCCAGACGGGACCGCCATCCCAACGCCTGATGTCTTATGTCAAGGCGGAGAGCCTGGGGGGTTGAAGGCTATCTTTGCCTGTGCGTGTACAGAGCCTGATGTGTGCAATATCGGCGCACCCTGTCCCGGAGGCACGCCCAGCTGCGATCTTGGCGAGAACGGCACATGCGAGGCGACGATCTGGCATGAGCTGAACGACAATAGCTGCATTCCATCCAATCATAAGGGGCTCGATCCCATGGAGGATGCTGCGGTTTCAAACCCGTTTGTGGCCACACCTTCACCTTGCTCACCCGCGGCGGGGCGATGTTCAAGAACGCCTTTGGTTGGTACAACGTGACAGGGAAGAAACCCGAGTTTTCGGACCTTCATGTGCTCATCGATTGCAACACCGCTGATGGCGCTCGCACAGAGTTCGACCTCTTGGCTCAAGCTGAGTACACGGGGGGGGAGATCGGATTCTTCCTGGTGACTCCCCAACTCCGCGATTCTCAACCCCCCACCTGCGCGGGGGGCGATTGTTGTGCCACCGTAGCTCGTGTTCAGGCCAAGGAGGGGTACGTCTATTACTCAGAGCCCCAATACAACCCCGACACCGACTATGTGCACCTGCTCATCTACAACTCCAAGATTAACTCGCACCTCTTCTTCTTTGGTTGGGAAGATACCTTCGAGGGCACCACCACAGACTATAGCGATTTTGTGACCAGCGTTTCGGGGATCTCCTGCGCTGGCGCTGGCGAGAGGTGTGACACAGGGAAGCTTGGTGTTTGCAGCATTGGCGTTACCAATTGCGACATCGAGGGGAACTTGATCTGCCAAAGCGGCATGGGGTCCACCAGCGAACGCTGCGATGGGCTGGATAATGACTGCAATGGTAAAGTGGACGATAACGCCACCTGCGAGGGGGAGAAGCAGTGTTATCAAGGGGCGTGTGTCGATAAGTGCACGGCAAGCCTCGAGTTCCCTTGCCAGTCGGGTTTCGCCTGCGATGAGGCAACAGAGCTTTGTGTCGAGAAGTCCTGCAAAGACAAGGTCTGCGCGGAAGGGGAAGTCTGCCGCTCGGGAGAGTGTGGCACCGGTTGCGAGGGCGTTACGTGTCCGCCAAAACAAGAGTGCATGGGCGGGCTTTGCGTTGACCTCTGCGCTGGAAGTAACTGTGGGGATGGTGAGGTTTGTCTGCTCGGCGTCTGTGTGCCGGATTGCGTGGGATGTGGTGGCCTGACGTGCACGGGCGCGTTCAGTTGCAATACCACCACCGGCGCCTGCTACGATGCATCCTGTGAGCCGTCTTGTGGCGCTGATACCTATTGCAAGGAGGGGGCGTGCGTGGACTTTTGCCATGGCGTCAGCTGTCCAGGTGGCATGACCTGCGTCGATGGCCATTGTCCGCCTCCCGGCATTGGCCTGGCCCCTTCGGACTATGGCGCTGTTGATTTTCAGACCCCTTGGCCTCGAGATGGCGGCGCTGACGCGCAGGCGGTTGGTGATGGCCCCATCGGTTTTAAAGGCGACGATGGCTGTGGTTGTGGCCTCAGCGGCAGCCCAAACCATGGGTTGGCCGTTGCGCTCCTGACTCTATTCCTGCTAGGGCTCTTCAGCCGGCGCCGCCGCAGATCTTAGCGGTTAGATTCGAAAAGAAAGCCATGCCATTGCGAACCCGAGCTGCGAAGCGATCTAGCCCCTTGTGCATCTCTTTGACTTTGGTGGCGCTCCTCGCAGGTGGCACCGCACAGGCTCAATCGAGTGTGCCCCCAAGCAGCTATCCTGCCAGCGCGCCCACGGCCCCTGCCAAGGCGCTCGCCGAGAAGGCGCAAGCAGAGCCGCCAAAAGCGGCGGCTAAGCCGGCGACCAAGGCGCCCTCCCGCCGTGATAAGCTGCTCGATGGGTTGATGTTCGGTAGCTACGGACGCATCAACCTCTCAGGGGATTTGAGCCAGGGTTCCCGTGGGAGGTCTGTCAACATCGTCTCCCGTGGGCCTCGCCTGGAAGAGGGCGCCTACGGCGAGATTAACCTCGGCTATCGCTACCGTCGGGATGAGGGCATGAGCTTCCTCTTCCTTTTCACCCTCGCGCTCTTGGATGATGTCTTTCACTACGATGGCGAGGTTGACAGCAAGCTCGCGATTCGTAACTTCTACCTGCAAGTGGACAACGTGCTCGGGCCCTACCTCTCGCTTTGGGCGGGGTCGCGCATGTATCGCGGCGATGATATCTATCTCTTGGATTTCTGGCCCCTCGACGATCTGAACACCCTGGGCGCTGGCGCGAGCTTGTGTTTGGGCAAGACGTCCCTTGACCTTCATGGAGGCGTGACACGCCTTGACGACCCCTACCACTACCAAGTGATGGAGGTCCCCACCACGAAGCTCACGACGCGCGAGGTTGAAGTGTTGGACCGTCAGCACGTGGTGCTCTCGGCGAAGCTGAAGCACGAGATACATGACCTGACGTCTTGGCTTTCGATGAAGCTCATCGCCTATGGGGAGGCGCACTTTCTCCCCGACGGTACACGTCGCGCTGACTTTGACGTCGAAGGGCTCCCCGCTGATTTCGGTTGGGTGGCGGGGGCTCAAGTGGGCGTATGGGGCTTTGGCCCAGGAAACTACGCGAACCTCTTTTTTCGCGCAGCGGGTGGTTTGGGCGCCTATGACGAGCTGGAAGTGCCCCATGGTCTTGGCCCAGACAAGAAGTCCACGGACGCCAGCGAGGTCCGCGTTGGCCTGAGCGCCTATTATGGGGGGGGTATGGTTGGGGCGCTGGCAGGCGGCTATTTGCGCTATTTTCGCGACGCTGATGGGATCGCGAGCGATTTTGACGATGGCTGGGAGTACGTCATGGCTGTGCGCCCCATGCTCTACCTGACGCGCCATTTTCATCAGCTCTTCGAACTCTCCGTCCAGGGAGCTCGGGCTGATGGGTTGCACCCCGAAGAGCAGCGACACCTCAGCCCCCACGTTTATAAGTTCTCACTGATGCCCGCCTTGACTTGGGATAAGGGCCCCTATGCTCGACCCCAGCTGCGGCTGGTTTACACCTACTCCTACCTCGATGGGGCGGCGCGTAAGATGTTCGCCCCGCAGGACGTGCGGTATGGGAAATCTTCTCACCACTACCTCGGGGTGCAGGTGGAGTGGTGGTACAACAGCTCCTACCGCTAGGGAGAGATGACGATGACGACGCGCAAAAAGCTTTCTGTGGCGCTCTTCGCCGCGGTCTTTTCCTTGGCAGTTTTTTCCTTGGTAGGGGCCTGCCATAATCCAGAGCCAGGCGTGGGTGGCGGGAGGAAAATCACCAATACGGTCGAGGATTGGCGCGACGAGGTGATCTATCAGGTGATGATCGATCGCTTCTCCGATGGAGATGTCTCCAATAACTACAATGTCGATGTCACCGCCAAGAAGAGAGGGCTCTATCAAGGAGGCGATTGGCAAGGGTTAATGGACAAGATTCCTTACCTCAAAGAGCTTGGGGTGACCGCGATTTGGATCAGCCCAGTGGTTCGCAACCTGGAGTCAGACGCCGGCTTCGCCAGCTATCATGGCTATTGGACGCAAGATTTCCTTTCGGTCAACTCTCATTTCGGAGACTTGGCGAAGATGCAGCAGATGGTAGACACGCTGCACGCCGAGGGTTTCAAGGTCATCCTCGATATCGTCACCAACCATATCGGTCAGCTCTTCTACTACGATATGAATGGCAATGGGCAGCCTGATGACACCCTCTATGGTGGTGGTGGCCCCACCTACGGCTCAAATAATACGGATTCACCTGGAAATCTGACTCGGACGTCAGAGTGGGATCCTGATTACGACGAACGCACAGTACAGATCTTCACGTCTTTGGGTGAGGCGGGCCCTGCGCCCTTACGTTGGGTCTATCAGCCGGAGATCAACCGTGTGCCTGTGCAACCGCAAATCTTCCAGAACCCGACTTGGTACAACAAGAAGGGGCGCATCACCGTTTGGGAAAATACGCCTGTCCTGGGTGGTAGCTACTGTCCCGTGGCGCCTGAAAACAATATCGAACTCTGCGAGTATATTCGCCGCCAAGAGACGCTGGGCGACTTCCCTGGTGGCCTCAAGGATCTGAAGACCGATGATGCCAAGGTCCGCAAGGCGCTCATCGACGTCTTCGAGTATTGGATTGAGGTGGGTGACTTCGATGGCTTTCGCATCGACACCCTCAAGCATGTAGAGCATGGGTTCTGGAAGGAGTTCTGCCCCGCCATGCGCCAGCGCGCCAAGGCGCTGGGGAAGAATAACTTCCTGCAGTTCGGCGAGGCATTCACCGGAGCCGACACGCTCCTCGCAGAGTATACCCGCGATGGGGAGGTGGATTCGGTTTTCTATTTCTCCCAAATGTACGCCCTCCGAGACGTTTTTGCGGCGGGCGAGCCTACGAGTCGCCTCGAGGGGCTGCACGAGGCACGCACGAGGCTCTATGAGAGCAAACCTCATGCAGACGGCATCGGCAGCGCCCCGATGGATGTGCCCATCAACTTCCTGGACAACCACGACGTGGCTCGTTTTCTCAACGTGACCGATAAGGCTGACCCGGCTCAAGCGGTCAACGCGCTGCATGGCGCGTTGGTGTATTTGATGACCTCCATTGGTATCCCGTGCATCTATTATGGGACTGAACAGCAGTTCGAGGGGGGCAACGATCCTGGCAACCGCGAGAATATGTGGCTGGGTAACGCCAAGAGGAAGCTGCGGCCCTTCGACCGCGAAAACCCCACCTTCAAGCTGATCAAGACGCTGAACCAGATCCGCAAGAAGCACCTGCCGCTACGGCGCGGAGATTTCTCGGTGAAGTGGGCCAGCAATCACAGTGGGGCTGAGAGCGACGCAGGGATCTTCGCCTTCGAGCGCGCGGCTGGCGCGGAAAAGGTGCTGGTGGTGCTCAATACGAAGGCCTGCACCGAGAGCCAAAAGAGCTCGAAGACCAGCTTCGAGGGTGCGGCCATGGGCACGACCTTCGCCTCTGGCGCCGTGCTGCAGAACGTGCTCCCCGACGGCGACGCCAACGACAGCGTCACGGTGGGTGGCGATGGCAGCGTGGAGATTGAGGTCCCCTGTTATGGCGCGAAGATTCTGGTGGTGCAGCCCTAATCCGCGAGTAGACACCTCACGAGCGTCAAGCTAGCCTCTGCCAACGAAGAACGGAGGCGAAGATGACCTGCTGCTTCACAAGAACTCTTCTTGTCGCATGCCTTGGTGTGGGATTGATGCTGTCTTCAACCCCGCCAGCTTTCGCCGGTGCGGTGCAAGCTGCTCGTGCAAAGGTGAAGCAGAGCCCCAGAAGCCCCAACGCTCAGTACGATCTAGGGTTGGCGCTGATGCAGTCGGTGAAGCACCAACTGCGTGGCGGACGCATGGGAACTAGGGATAAATCTGTGGCCAAAGAGGCTGAGCAGGCGTTCAAAACGGCGCTGCGGCTCAACAAGCGTCATGGTCGTGCCCACGTGATGCTAGGCATGCTCTACAAGTTCACAAAACGCTATGGCGAGGCCACTGTTCACCTCAAGGCAGGCATGCGCCTGCCGCCCAAGTCGCAGGATTGGTGGATCGCGGCGACGACCCTGGTGAACGTGTATTTCAAGCAGAACAAACCCAAACCGGCGATCCCGGTGTTGCGCGCGCTTATCAAGCAGAGGCCGGGTGATGTGGACGCCCATTACAAGCTGGGGTTGAGCTATGCGTTCACCAAGAAGAAGCCCGCCGCAATTATAGAGTTCAAAAAGACGCTCAAACTGAAGGCTGGTCACCACCGAGCTGCGACGTGGCTGAAGAAGCTGCAGAAGTAGCTGCAGAAGTAGCTGCAGAAGTAGCTCTCTGGCTCGCAGGAGGACCTATGAAGAGCAGAATCTGGACCCAATGTTGTCTCCTGGGTCTGATGCTCAGCGCTTGCGGTAGCCGTTCCTCTCTCTTGGATGATGAGAGCAGAGTAGACGCGTTCACGCGTCTGGACGGGCAGGTCTTGGATCTCGTGCAGGATCCCTGTGGCTGTGCCACTGGTGAAGCCTGGATGAACGGGGCTTGCGTGCCGACGGCCTCCATGGGCTGCGGGAGAGTCTGCGATCCTGATGATCCAAGCCTTGGTTGCCCACCGGGCATGCGTTGTGATCCCAGTGCCGCCGTGCTCTGCCACGCCGCCTCCCCAAGAATCCCGGCCTGCGCTCCCGACGTTGCCCCGACTCCCCTCCGTGGAGGCCTGCGTATCCAACCTGTGGCGGGCCCAGCCGGTGAAATGGCGAAGATCGTTGTAAATGGCCACAACTTCTTTCTTGGAGCGCTCTTTTACACCATTCGTATCAAGAATGAGGAAATGAGGGTGGTGGATATGGGGGACTGCAAACTCACTGCGAGTTTCACGCCGCCATCGCCGGGCGTTTACGCCGTGGAGGTCTCGCAGTACGCTGGAGGGGGCCCATGGATATTGGCCGGCTTCTACACGGCATCAGGGGGTATGCTGTCGCCAGCAATCCAGCCTGACTTCCCGTGTGAGGCCAAC